>JBAVJR010000339.1:0-5521 GCA_049687855.1 Steroidobacteraceae bacterium
GGGGAGCGTTTATACTACCGGACGGCCTCGCAGGCGGCCGCCGCATAAACCACAACTGCAGGGCTTCTTCGACCGTGACAATCAATCCGTCTCCGGCCCCGACGCCCGACGTCTCCGTCGTCATACCCGTCTGCAACGAGGACGAGAACGTCCTGCCGCTGGCGCAGGAAATCCACGCGGCGCTGGCCGGCCGGTACGCGTTCGAGCAGATCTTCGTCGACGACGGCAGCACGGACAGGACCGGCGAGATGGTGCTCGCGGCGCGCGCGCAGGGCATGCCGGAAATCCGGTTGCTGCAGCACGTGACGCGCTCGGGCCAGAGCGCCGCGGTGGCCACCGGCGTCCGCCATGCTCGTGGCCGCTGGATCGGGACGCTCGACGGCGACGGCCAGAACGATCCGGCCGATTTCCCGCGCCTGCTCGAAGCGCTGCTGCAGTCTGCGTCACCCAGGCTCAAGCTGGTGATGGGCAACCGCACCACGCGTCGCGACACGTGGCTGCGCCGGTTTTCCTCGCGCGTGGCGAACGGCGTGCGCGGCTGGATCCTCAAGGACGGCACGCCGGACACGGGATGCGGCATCAAGGTGTTCGACCGCGACGTGTTCATGCACATGCCGCGTTTCAGGAACATGCACCGCTTCATGCCCGCGCTCTTCCAGCGCGAAGGGTACGAGGTCATCTCGCTGCCCGTGAACCATCGCAGCCGCATGCGTGGCACGTCGAAATACGGCCTCAACAACCGGCTCTGGGTCGGCATCGTCGACCTGTGGGGCATGAGTTGGCTGATTCGCCGCGCGTCGCCACGGGTCGTGATCCGCGAGGAACGCTGAGCGTGACCGGCGGCGGCGGCTCGACCTCGCTGCTCGACCGCTGGCTGCGACCGGGAGCGGACACGTCCCGCGACGTCACCGTCGACCTGCTCTGGCTGATCGGGCTCGCGCTGGTGCTGATGGCCACGGGCCTGGGCCTGCGTGATCCCTGGCCAGCCGATGAGCCCCGTTTCGCGCTGGTCGCGCAGGACATGCTGCGTTCCGGCGACTGGATGATCCCGCGCGTCGGCGGCGACCTCTACGCCGACAAGCCCCCGGTGTTCTTCTGGCTGATGGCCGCAGCGATGGCGCTGACCGGGTCGCTGCGGCTCGGCTTCCTGCTGCCATCGCTGCTCGCGGGCATCGGCTCCGTCGTGCTCGTGTACGACCTGCTGCGTCGAGTGCGTGGGCGCGACGTCGCGTTCGCCGGCGGCCTGGTGCTGCTGCTCACGTTCCAGTTCGTGTGGCAGTTCCGCCAGGCGCAGATCGACGGCGTGCTGTGCTTCTTCACCACGCTCAGCCTGTACGGTTTGCTGCGCCACCTGTTCGCCGGCCCGCGCCTGGGCTGGTTCTACGTCGGCTGGTTCGCCGCCGGCATCGGCGTCATCACCAAGGGCGTGGGTTTCCTGCCGCTGCTGGTCCTGATTCCGTTTGTCGTGCTCGCGGCGCGGGCCTGGCCCACGACGGTGCCGCATCGTGACCCGCGCTGGTGGCTTGGGCCGGTCTTTTTCCTCGGTGCGATCGCGCTGTGGTTCGTGCCGATGATGCTGGTGACCGCGGCGGGGGGCGAACTGCTCGCGTACCGCAACGAGATCCTGTTCAAGCAGACGGTCACGCGCTATGCCGGGGCGTGGCACCACCACGAGCCTTTCTGGTTCTACCTCGTCAACGTGATCCCGGTGCTGTGGCTGCCGCTGACCGCCCTGGTGCCCTGGCTGTGGCCGCGGTGGCGCGCAGCCCTGCGGCCCGGCGCGCGGGATACGTTCGTCGCCGTGCTGCTCGCGTGGGTCGTGCTGGTCGTGCTGTTTTTCTCGCTCAGTTCGGGCAAGCGCGGCGTGTACGTGCTGCCGGCCGTGCCAGCCCTGGTGATGGCTGCGGCAACCTGGCTGCCGGAGGTCCTGCGCCTGCCGCGGACGCGCAAGCTCGCGTTCATTCTTGCAGCGATCCTCGCCCTCGGCGCGGTGCTGGGCGCGGCGTATTTCGCCATCGACGGCAAGGCCAGCGCGCGGCTCGTTCGTGACTACGGCATCGAGCCATTGCTGCCGCTCGCCGTGGCGGGCATCGGCAGCCTCATCGCGCTCGCCTTATTCCGTGCGAAGGACGGCTGGCTCGCCTACGGCGGCGCGCTCGCGTCCATCTTCGTGGCCATTGGCTTCATCGTGTATCCGCGCATGGATGACGTGCGGTCGGGCAGGGCGTTCATGGCGGAGGTCGAGCAGGCGTCCGCTGGCATCGCGGAGCTCGGTCTCGTCGGCGCGAAGGAGCAATACCTGCTGGAATTGCGCCGGCCCAGCATCAACTTCGGTCACGCTCGCTGGCAGGAAAAGGAAGCCGAGGCGGCCGATGCAGCGGCCTGGTATGCCGCGAAGCCCGGGCGCGCGCTCCTCGTGCACCAGAAGACGCTCGAGATCTGCTTCCAGGGCATGCAGGCCCGCGAACTCGGTCGCGCGAACCGGCAGCACTGGTTCCTCGTGACCGGTGGCAGTGCCGATCCCGCCTGCGTCGCAGCTGGCGACCTGCGTCGGGCCCGGCTCTACATTCCGCCGAATGCATCAATAAATTCAGCGCCTTAGCTTGAGTTCGCTAGGCTTTCTGTCAGAATTCCGCTCGCGCCAACGTCGGTCAAGTCGCCGTCATTTCATTCTGCGGCCGCGTTCGCGCCAGGGAGACCCGATAGCGCGATGTCGTCGCAACCCCCGCCGATCGAAACCGACGAACAGGAAACCGTGGATTTCCTGGCGACGCAGTTCGTCTTCGGCAATGGCGAGCATCCCACTGTCGGTCTCGACGTTCTCGTCACCAAGGTCGCCGTCGACTTCGTAGGCCTCACCAGCGAGGCCGGCGACAACTGCGTCAAGCGCAACCTCGACGCACTGCGTGAAGCGACCGGCGTGGACGCCATCTGCATCGCGCTGCTCGACGGCGAGCGCAAGGTCATCGAGCGCGTGGCCGCCGCCACCGGGCTGGTCACACCGTTCGATCCGCAGGTCATGAAGGGCGATGCCGCCGAGCGGTTGCCGGTGCTGAACGGCAAGCTCGAGCACCTGCGCATCGCCGAAATGCGCGACACGCTCCACCCCCGGCGGGAGCACGCAGTCGACGCGGCGCGCCTGGCGGAATTCAACGTGCGCTCGGCCCTCGCCTGCGGCCTGTCGCTGAACGGTCGCGTCAATGGCTTCATCGCGCTGTTCTCGTCGCAGCCGCGCAACGACGGATGGGACGCGAACCTGCACCTGATGCTCAAGCTGGTCGGCGCGAGTTTCGCCACCGGCCTCGAGCGCCTGCGCGTCCAGCGTTACCTGGCCAGGCTCGAAGAGCGCAACGCGCTGTCGCTGCCCGCCGCCAACGACGGCATGTGGGACTTCGACGTCGAGAACAACACCGTCTATTACTCGCCGCGCTGGCGCAAGATGCTGGGCTACGACGAGCACGACGCGAACGTCACGCCGGACTGGCGTCGCCTCGTGCATCCGGACGACCTCGCGCGCGTCCAGGCGATGATCCGCGACCACATCGCCGGCAGGACGCCGATGTTCGAAAGCGTGCATCGCATGCGGCACGTCAAGGGCGACTGGCGCTGGGTCGTGAGCCGCGCCCAGGCGCGCGTCGATGGCTCCGGCCGCCTGCGCCGCCTGGTGTGCGTCGAGTTCGACATCACCGAGCGCAAGCTCTACGAAGACGCGCTGTTCAAGGAAAAGGAAAGCGCGCAGATCACGCTGCAGTCGATCGGCGACGGCGTCATCACGACCGACGGGCACATGCTCGTCGAATACCTGAATCCCACCGCCGAGGAACTCACCGGCTGGAAGTTCGATGAGGCGCAGGGCAAGGGCATCGACGAGATCTTCCGCGGTTTCCACGAGGAAACCTGCGAGCCCCTCGAGAATCCGCTGTCCGTGGCGATCCGCCGCGCCCGCGCGATCAAGTCGGTGCGCCCGACGCTGCTGATCAAGCGCGACGGCAACGAGATGTACATCGAGAGCACCGCCTCGCCGATCCGTGACGGATCGGGCGCGGTCTGTGGCGGCGTGCTGGTGTTCCACGACGTGAGCGAAAGCCGCGAACTGAACCGCAAGCTTTCGTACCACGCGAGTCACGACATCCTGACCGGCCTGGTCAACCGCCGCGAGTTCGAGGCCCGCCTCGAGCGCTCGCTGCGCAGCGCCAAGGCGCGCGAAACGCAGTACGCGCTGTGCCACCTCGACGTCGACCAGTTCAAGATCATCAACGACACCTGCGGCCACAGCGCGGGCGACGCGCTGCTCGGGCAGGTGGGCGCGCTGCTCAAGACCAAGATCCGCTGGCGCGACACGCTTGCGCGGCTGGGCGGCGACGAGTTCGGCGTGCTGCTCGAGAGCTGCTCGCTCGACGACGCGCTGGTGATGGCCGAGCAGCTGCGCGAGACCATGCGCAACTACAAGTTCGTCTGGGAGGAGCGCACGTTCCGCCTCGGCTGCAGCATCGGCGTGGTCCCGATCACGGGCGACAGCGAAGACGTGGCAACGGTGCTGTCGTCGGCCGACAGCGCCTGCCAGGCGGCAAAGGAGGGCGGACGGAACCGCGTCTTCAGCTTCCAGGACAACGACATCGACCTCATGCGCCGCCGCCGCGAAATGCAGTGGGCCGCGCGCATCAACAACGCGCTCGAGGAGTCGCGCTTCGAGCTGTTCCGGATGACGATCCAGCCGCTGCAGAAGCACGAACCGGGCGCGCACTACGAGCTGCTGCTGCGCATGCGGGACGAGACCGGCAAGATCGTCTCGCCCGACAACTTCATCAACGCGGCCGAACGCTACGGCATCACGCCGCAGATCGACCGCTGGGTGGTGGAGCACGCGCTGCGCTGGCTGGTCTCCGAGGCCGACGAGCGCGAGCGCCTCGCGCTGTGCTCGATCAACCTCTCGGGCCAGAGCCTGGGCGACGCGGAATTCCTGCCGTTCGTGCAGAAGCTGCTGAAGAACAGCGGCATCGACGGCACCAAGATCTGCTTCGAGATCACGGAGACCGCCGCGATCGCCAGCTTCTCGCAGGCCAACCGCTTCATCGCGGCCCTCAAGGAAGAGCAGGGCTGCAAGTTCGCGCTGGACGACTTCGGCACGGGCCTGTCGTCGTTCGGTTACCTGAAGCACTTCCCCGTCGACTACCTGAAGATCGACGGCAGCTTTGTCAAGGAAATCCTGCGCGACCCGATCGACCGGGAAATGGTGCGGTCGATCAACGAGATCGGGCACCTGACGGGCAAGCAGACGATCGCGGAGTTCGCCGAGAACGAAGAGATCATCAACATGCTCAGGTCGCTCGGCGTCGACTACGCGCAGGGCTACGGCATCTCGGTGCCCACGCGCATCCTCAAGATCGCAGTGAACAGCTGAGTGCCGTTCCGGTTTGCCGTCCAGCGGCCTGGTCGGAATTTCCCGCTCAAGAAGACGAAGATGGGACGCGGCACCGGCGGCCGATTCCGTGCGTTTCCGGGCGGGCGAAAAGGCAGACAC
>JBAVJR010000340.1:0-7772 GCA_049687855.1 Steroidobacteraceae bacterium
GGATCAACTCGCAGAGGCGCTCGACGCGTTCACTGGTCAGCGACGGGATGGCGCGACCATTGACCAGCAGCGCGGGCCCCTGATCGCACATGCCGGTGCACGACGTGCGTGCGATGCTGACGAGACCGTCCGGCGAGACTTTCCCAGGCTCCGCCCAGAGCCGGTAGCACATCGCCTCCATCAGGCGCTCGCTGCCGGCCATGCGGTCGGTGATGTTGTCCGAAAACAGGACGCGATATGCACCGAGCGGTTCGTCGGACAGGAAAGAATAGAAGCTCGCCACGCCCTTGGCGCGCGAGTAGGGAATGCGCAACAGACGTGCGACCAGGGTGAGCGCGGGACCCGGCAGGTAGCCGAACTCCTCCTGGGCCTCGCGCAACACCTGCACCAGCGCGCCGGGATCGTGCCCCCAGCGCGAGATGATGCGTCGTACGCGCGGTTCGAGTTCGTCCGGTGTGTCTGGCATGGTTACGATGTGCGCTCTTCCTGGGGGACTGCTCGTGCTACCCGGGCACACTGCACTGTGCCGGGCCTGGCTCGCCATCGCGGAAAACCGGACCCGCACGACGGCAAAGCGCGATCATCAGTGGCCGCCCTGCACGCACAGGCCTTGCGCACGCAGCGCTTCGGCAAGCTCTTCCTCGATGCGCACCGCATCGGTGCGCCTGATTCCCTGCAGGTGCAGTGCGGGTCCCGTGAGGACCTCGAGACCGCGCTGCAGCACGCTGCCGGCCGCGCGAATCCCGGCCTTGTGTTGTTCGAAGCGCTGCGCCGGCGAATAGTGGCTCATGCCCACGTACAGCCCGAACGGATCGCCGCGGCTGTCGCTGCGATCGAGCAGGACGAGATAGATGTTGGATCTTCCGCGTTGCGGTGGAACGAAGCGTGCAGTGACTTCGTATACAAGCGGCAACCAGTGCACGTGACGCATCGGCAGCCACTCCGGGATGGTGGCGGCCGCGGCATCCCAGAGCTGCTGCAGCGCACGCTCGACGTTGCTGCCGATCTCGCCACGCATCCAGAGTTCGTGGATGGCCTGCGCGCCCGCCATGCCGTCACAGGCCTCGAGCGCGCAGGCAAACTCGTCCCACAGGGCCGCGGCCGGACCCCCGCTCCGGACCGGCCCACGGACTGCCGCGACTTTTCCTGGCGACCTGCGCATGCGGGAATGCTACGGTTTGCGGCAGTCGATTGTCAGCGAGCGCCCGATGCGAGCCGTCTTTCTCGATTACGCCACCGTCAGCTTCAACGGCGACCTCGATCCGTCCGCGCTGCGGCGCGCCATGCCCGGCCTGGAGTTGCGCGACAACACGCCGCAGGCCGCCGTGCCCGAGGCCATCGCCGGCGCAACCGTCGTTGCGCTGAACAAGCTGCGCATGACGCGTGAGACCATCGCGGCTTCACCCGGCCTCAAGCTCATCGTGCTCGCGGCTACGGGTACGAACAACGTCGATCTCGAAGCCGCCCGCGGGCGCGGCATCGGCGTCTGCAACCTGCGCGACTACTGCACGGCCTCGGTCGTGCAGCACGTGCTCGGCACGATGCTGCTGCTCACGCAGCGCCTGCGGGAATACGATGCGCTGGTCCGCTCCGGGGCGTGGTCGCGCGGCGACCAGTTCTGCCTGCTCGACTTTCCGATTCGTGAACTCGCCGGACGCCGGCTCGGCATCGTGGGTCACGGCGCACTGGGCAAGGGTGTGGCACGCGCGGCCAGCCTCGCGCTCGGGATGGAAGTGTGGGTCGCCAATCGCCCGGGCGGCGAGCCCCGCGCCGGCCGACACGATCTCGACGACCTGTTGCCGCACGTGGACGTGCTGAGCCTGCATTGCCCGCTCACGCCGCACACCCAGGGCCTGATAGGTGCCCGTGAGCTCGCGCGCATGAGGCCCGATTCATTGCTCATCAACACTGCGCGGGGCGCGCTGGTCGACTCACAGGCACTGGCCGACGCACTGCGCGGCGGCAGGCTCGGCGGCGCCGCCATCGACGTGCTGCCGCAGGAGCCGCCGGTGGACGGCAATCCCCTGCTGGCGACCGACATCCCGCACCTCATCGTGACGCCACACGTCGCGTGGGCGGCGCGCGAGGCACGCCAGCGCTGCCTCGATGAAATGGCGGCGAACGTCGAGGATTTCCTGCGTGGCGGCCATCGCGGCCGCGTCGCCTGACGGCGGACTAGCCGCGGGCCAGCGCCAGTGCCGCCCAGCGCACGACGGGCTTCACGCGCGGCGAAACCAGCTCGAGGGCCGCCTCGAAGTCGACCCAGCGATATTCACTGTGCTCGGCGCGACCGATCATGGGATTGACCGGCAGGCTCACGTCCGACGTCACGGTCGCCGCCAGGTAGTACCGGGCCACCTTGCCGCCGCTGTAAGGTCCCGTCTGCGTGGAGTTCGAGCCCCACGCGAAGTCGAGATCCTCGATCGTGGACTCCTCGCGCACTTCGCGGATGGCGGCGGCCAGCGGCTCTTCGCCTTCCTCGACCATCCCTTTCGGGAAGTCCCAGTGATTGAAGGCGCGCAGCAGGAGGTACAACCAGTCGTCGCCCTCACGGCGAACGACCACGACACCGGCCGACAGCCTCGGGGATCGGGGACCCATGACGCAAGTATAGGCGATACATCGGCCTGATTGCTTTGCACCGGCCGATAGGCTGCGGCTATTATTTCCGCATGAACCTGCGCGACCTCCGGTACCTCGTGGCCCTGGCCGACGAGCGCCATTTCGGCAAGGCGGCGGAGCGCTGCTTCGTCAGCCAGCCGACCCTCTCGGCGCAGATCCGCAAGCTCGAGGAGTACCTGGGCGTGCCGCTGGTCGAGCGGCAACCCAAGCGCGTCGCCCTGACCGCGACCGGCGCGAAGATCGTGCAGCGGGCGCGACTGTTGCTGCAGGAAGCCGACGCGATCGTCGACCTGGCAAAGACCGACCGCGATCCGCTGGCCGGGCCGCTCAAGCTGGCATTGATCCCCACCGTCGGTCCGTACCTGTTGCCGCACATCGTCGGCCGGCTGCGACGCGAACTGCCGCGGCTCAAGCTCATGCTGTACGAATACCAGACCGAACAATTGCTCGAACGGTTGCGCGCCGGCGAAATCGATGCCGGGATTCTCGCGCTGCCCGTGATGATGGACGGGCTCGAAGCCGCGCCGCTGTACGACGAGCCCTTCATGCTCGCCGTACCCGCCTCGCACGCGCTCGCCGACCGCGATCGCGTGAAGGTGGAGGACCTGCGGGGCGAAACGGTGCTGCTGCTGGAGGACGGCCACTGCCTGCGCGACCAGGCACTCGAAGTCTGCAGCCGGGTCCGGGTGAGCGAGGAACAGGATTACCGCGCGACGAGTCTCGAGACATTGCGCCAGATGGTCGCAGCCGGCCACGGCATCACGCTGCTGCCCGAGCTGGCTGCCGAAACGCCGGTGGGCACTGCGCGCGGTCTGCGCGTGAAACCGTTCATGAAGCCCGCACCGGGTCGCACGATCGGTGCGGTCTGGCGCAAGTCGACCACGCGCACTCCGGCCATCGATGCCATTGTCACGACGGTCCGCGCTGCGATGAAGGAAGGTACCAGGAAATGAAGCGCCACTTGACCGTCGCACTGCTGGCCCTGGCGCTCGCGCACCTTGCAGCGCCGACGGACGCGGCCGAGCCTGCTCCGCACGCAGTCAAGGTGAGCGGCGCATGGGCACGCGCGACGCCGCCCGGCATGACCGTCGCCGCCGTCTACCTCACCCTGGCCGGAGGATCACGGGCCGACCGGCTGGTCAGCGCCGCGACGCCGCGCGCGGCGATGGCGCAGATCCACGTGGTGACGGAAGCCGCGGGGATGGCGCAAATGCGACCGACCGCGGGAGTCGACGTACCCGCCGACGGTATCGTCGCGCTCGCGCCGCAGGGCACGCACATCATGCTGATGGACCTGCCGCGGCCGCTCGTCGCGGGCGAACGCTTTCCGCTGACGCTGCAATTCGAGCACGCGGGCGAGGTCGGCGTCAGCGTCGAGGTGCGCGCGCCGGGTGCCATGCCACCGGCAGCGCACTGACTCGCGCCCGCCGGCGGCCGGGACTCCGTCCTTGAGTGGTCCAACCCTTGCGCTGCCCGTGCATCGACTCCACGACGAGGAGGTCGAGCGCCTGCTCGCGACCGGCGAGCGCCGCGCGGAGCTCACGTCGCTCTTCGGCGACAAGGGCTACCGTGAACTGAGCGCCCTGGCGCGACGCGCTGCCGTCCGGCGCGGCCCGGCCGGCACTCGCGTGTACGTGTTGCCCGGCTTGATGGGATCGCGCATCGGCTCGCGCGGACTGCTGCTCGACGACGTGCTGTGGGTCGACCTGGTCGAGATCGCGGCGGGTCACCTCACTCGCCTGGCCTTGCCGGCCGGCTCGCGGCTGGTCGCGCTCGGCGCGATGCTGCTCAACACGCTGAAGCTGAAGCTGTCGCTGCGGATCGCCGGATTCGATGCGCAGATGCATCCGTACGACTGGCGAGCCAGCGTGAGCGAGCTCGCCGACGCGCTCAACCGGCGCATCGCGGCCGCAGCCGACGGCTCGCCGGTCATGCTGGTCGGTCACAGCATGGGAGGGCTGGTCGCTCGACTCGCCCTCAGCCGCCAGCGCACCGAACGCATCACGCGCGTCGTGCAACTGGGCGCTCCCAACCACGGCTCCTTTGCGCCGGTGCTCGCGCTGCGTGGGGTCTATCCGACGGTGCGCAAGCTCGCCGCCATCGACCGGCGGCACACCGCGGAGGACCTGGCGCGGATCGTGTTCCGGACGCTGCCGGCCCTGCACGAGTTGCTGCCCGATCCCGTACTGGCCGGCGGCCCTGACCTGTTCGAGGCGAGTTCCTGGCCGGACGACGAATTGCGACCCGACCCGCAGCGGTTGCTGGCCGCGCGGCAGGAGCGCGAACGCTGGCCGGGCCGCGACGAGCGTTGCCTCATCGTCGCGGGGGTGCGACAGGAGACCGTCACCTCGCTGTTGTCGACCGGCAGTGAGTACGATTTCGGCGTGACGGCGCAGGGCGACGGCACCGTGCCGCTCGTGCTCGCCGTGCGCCCGGGCGAGCGCGCCTGGTACGTCGGCGAGAAGCACGGTGGCCTGCCGAACAACGGGCGCGTCATCGCAGCGGTGGTAGACCTGCTGCGCACCGGCGGCACGCAGCGGCTTGCAGCAGCGGCCTCGCGCATTCGCATGCCCGCGGTTCGCAAGGTGAGCGAAACGGTGTTGCGTCGCGTGGCCCCGCACAAGGTGCAATGGCAACACCTTTCGCCCGACGCACGGCGCCGGCTGCTCGAGCCGGTCGTCTCCCCCGAGTTCCACGGCACGGTGGAGCCCGCCGTGCTCGAGCGAGCGTTCGACGCGCGGTTCGCTGCAACGCAGCCCGCTCCGACGCGATCCCGACGCACGCTTGAAATCCGGCTCGTCCGGGGCAGCATCACCGACGCCAGCTCGCGCGCGCTGGTGCTGGGCGTATTCCACAACGTCGATCCCTCCGGCCCTGCCGCCGCCATCGATGCCGCCCTCGACGGCGCCATCCGCGAGTTCACGCTGCGGCGCATGTTCGCGGCGCAACTCGGCCAGGTCTTCGTGCTGCCGGTCGCGCGCAGCCGGCTGCTCGCGGAGTTCGTGCTGTTCGCCGGCCTCGGTGATTTCGACGACTACGGCGCCGATGCAGCGGCGTTCGCCGCGGAGAACATCGTCCGCACGTTCGCCCGCACCCAGGTCGAGGACTTCGCGACCGTCCTGTTCGGCGCGGGATCCGGCGTGCCCGTGGCGATGGCGCTCGAGCAGCAGCTGCGTGGGTTCATCGCCGGCGTACGGCACGCGGACCCGGACGAGGTCGTGCGCCGCATCTCGATCTGCGAGATCGACGCGCGCAAGTACGCCGCGCTCGTGCGCGCGACCCGGGACATTGCCGCGAAGATGCAGGACGCGGACTTTGCCCTGCTGGTCGACGAGGTCGAAGCACCCGCAGCCGTGCCCCGGCAGAAACCCGGTCGCGGGACGCTGTCCCCGCGTCGCGCGACGCCAGGGGATCCCGCTTATCTGCTGGTATCGATGACGCCCGCGGGACGCAACGCCTACGAGTGTCGTTCATCACTGCTCACGGCTGGCGCAAAAGCGGCTGTGCTCAGCGGATCCGTCAAGTTGAACCGTGCCGACCTGCTGCAACACGTCGAGCCGCTCGAGACCGGTGTTGCGACGATGCGGGACCTGGCGCGCATCGGCACGGCGCTCGCAACAACGCTGCTGCCGGCGACGGTGCGCGCGGGTCTCGAGGCCATGCGCGCGCGTCCGCTCGTGATCGTGCACGACCGCGAGGCGTCACGCGTGCCCTGGGAAGCGCTGCGCATCGGCACCACGCATCCAGCGCTGGGCGGTGGCCTCAGTCGCCGCTATGCGAGCGACGCGCTTTCCGTCGCCCGGTGGCGCGAAGATCACGGAGTGTCCGATCCGCTGCGCGTGCTGCTGATCGTCGATCCCACGGGCGACCTGCCGGGCGCGGCGGCCGAAGGCGCAGCGCTGCAACAGCTGCTCGGTCGGCCATCGGTAACCGTCGACGTGCTCGCCGGGCGCGATGCCACCCGGGCGCGCATCCTTGCGGCACTCGGCACGGGCGCCTTCGACGTGCTGCATTTCGCCGGCCACGCTTTCTTCGACGCGCAACAGCCTGACAGGGGCGGCCTGCTCTGCGACGGCAAGGAAGTGCTGCGCGGCGCCGATCTCGCGAACGTCGGCAGCCTGCCGGCGCTCGTGTTCTGCAATGCATGCGAAGCGGCGCGCGTGCGCAAGCGCACCAGGAGAAGTCCCGCGCCGGCGCGCCTGTTCGGCATGCGCCGCTCCATGACAGGCATCGCCGAAGCCTTCCTCGCCGGTGGCGTGGCCAATTTCCTCGGGACGCACTGGCCCGTCGGCGACGACGCGGCCTTTGCGTTCTCGCAGTCCCTCTATGCATCGCTGCTGACCGGCGACCGGCTCGGCGATGCCGTGCTCGCCGCGCGCCGGCGCCTCGAGTCGCTCCCCACGGTCGACTGGGCCGATTACGTTCATTACGGCAACCCGGCCTTCTGTCTGACCAATCCGGGACACAAATCCAACGGATAGCGGCCGTTCCGCACGGAAGTTGAGCGGCGCGTCGAAGTGACATAAGGAATCGTGACTTCCGTCACGGCTGCCGGATCGGCGCCCCGCCGAGAATCCGCCCCACGCGACATCCAGTCGTGCAATGGCAACACACAGAGGACGATTTATGCGCATGAACTCTCTCAAGCTCGCGATCGCGGGCACGCTGGCGATGGCGGCAGGCACGGCTGGTGCAGCGCCTAGTCCGGCGACGACGACGCTCAACGTCAGCGCCAATGTGGCATCCAATTGCCTCGTGACGGCCGCTCCCCTCAATTTCGGCAACTACGACGGCTCGGCCGCGGTTGATGGCCAGGCCAACCTGTCGGTGCGCTGCTCGAACGGCACTCTCTACACGATCAGCCTCGGCGACGGCGCCAACGGCACGATCGCACAGCGCCTGTTGTCGTCCGGCACGGACGAGTTGGAATACAACCTGTACACCGCGGCCACGCGCACCACGATCTGGGGCCAAACGGTCGGCACCAACACCGTCGGCGGTACGGGCCAGGGCATGTCGAGCACGAAGGCCAACACGCACACCGTGTACGGCACGATCGCCAACAGCGATGCCAACCAGGACGCTCCGGTCGGTTTGTACACCGACACGGTCGCCGTCACGGTCGCGTACTGAGTTCGTCGTGAAACTGC
>JBAVJR010000341.1:0-2311 GCA_049687855.1 Steroidobacteraceae bacterium
CCGCAGCCCTGCGCGACCTGCGCCGCGCGTTCCACACGCTGAAGGGCAGCGGGCGCATGGTCGGCGCACAACGCATCGGCGAATTCTCCTGGAGCATCGAATCGCTGCTGAATCGCGTGATCAGCCAGACGCTGCTGCGTTCGCCGGACATCCTGTCCATCGTGCGCGACGCCGTCGCGGCCATGCCGCAGCTCATCGACGAGATCGACGGCGGTGAACTGGCCAGGATCGACATCGCCGCGATCATGGCGCGGGCCGACGCCCTGTCGGGGCGCGAAGGGCGCGCCTTGCCAGCCACGGCCGTGCCGGCGCCCCTTCCCGAGCCGGCCGCCGCGGAGCAGCGAGCGGCCGGGACTGCGGCGGCTCCGCTGGAAGAGCCGGCCATGGATCCGGTGCTGCGCGAAATCTTCCGCAAGGAAACCGCCGGCCACATCCTGGTCGTGCGTCAGTTCCTCGAGCGCTGCGCACGTGGCGTCGCGCCGCACCTGGTTTCGGAGGCGCTCTACCGGGCCTGCCACACGCTGAGCGGCATCGCCAAGACGGCCGGGGCACGCCAGGGCATCAAGGTCGCCGAGCCAATGGAGCATTACGTCCGCAAGCTCTTCGACAACGGCCACGGCATGAGCAGCGACGCGCTCGAGTTGCTGCACGACACCGTGCGCCTGCTCGAGACGGTGTCCGAGCACGTCGACGAGAACACCGGGTTCTTCCCCGAGCAGACGCGTCTCACGGCAGGCTGGGTGGCGCTCGATCGGCAGCTCGACGCCGAGCTTGCGCGGCTTGCCGACGCGGCGGAGCGCACGCTCGCGCAGTCCTGGGAGCCGGGCATGCCTGCCGCACCGGACCTGTCCTTGATCATCGACGATGCCGCGGCGGTGCCGGACGAGGAACTGATGGATCTGGCGCTGCCGCCCCTGACCGACGCAGCGCTGGCCGCGCGGGCAGCTGCGCCGTTCAACCCGCCGTGGCCGGAGGATGACGAAACCGGCTTTGATGATGAATTCGACGCGGATATCGCCGCGATCTTCGGCGAAGAGGCGACCGAACTGCTCGAACAGTCCGAGGCTGCGTTTGGACGCTGGCGGGCCGATCGCGCCGACCGCGCGCAGGTCACCGAACTCAAGCGACTGCTGCACACGCTCAAGGGCGGTGCCCGCATGGCGGGCATCCGCACCATGGGCGACCTGAGTCACGAAGTCGAATCGTTCCTGGCCGCGATCGAATCGGGCCAGCTGGCGGCCGATGCCGCTGCGTTTGACGTGCTGCAGAGCTCGCTCGACGAGTTGCACCGGATGCGCGAGCTGGCCAAGTCTGGCCAACGCCTGCCGTCGGCACGCGAACTCATCCTGCGGATCCAGGCGCTGGCAGCGTTGCCGGCGACCGTTGCACTCGTCGAGCCGGTGTTGGCGCCGGCGCCGATCGCGCCGGCAGCCGAGTTCATCGAAGGGGCGGTCGTGACGCCCGCGGTCACCGAGCACGTCGCAGTCGAACCCGACATGGCAGCCGAGCTGCCGGTCGAAGAGATCGTGCTCGAGACGCCGCAGGCCGAGGCGCCCGCGGAACCGGCGGTGGAGCTGGCGGAAGAAACCGTCGCGACGGCCGCTGAAGAAGACATTGCGGCGATCTTTGCCGAAGAACTGCTGCCTGCCGCAGAGGTGGTTGCCGTCGGGACCGAGCAGCCCGCGGCAGAGCCGACGGCCGCCGTGGCGAGCGAGGAACCGTCCGAGCTGCCGGCAGTGGCCGCCGCAGCCGCAGTGCCCGTTACACCTCCCGAGTTCGAGCATGCTCCGGCCGCGCCCGGTCGCCCGGTCGAAGCTGCCGTGCCGCAACCCGCGCGTTTCGTGGTGCCGCCCCCGTCGCAGGTGCCTGCGACGTACGAGGTCGCGGCAACCGCGCACACGCCGGTGCTGCCGGGACGCGAACCCGTCGCGCCGACGGAGCGCGGCGAACTGGCGCGCGTCGATGCGGACCTGCTCGACGACCTGCTGAACAACGCGGGCGAAGTGAGCATTTTCCGCGCCCGCATCGAGCAGCAGATGACCTCGATCGAGTTCAACCTTGCCGAGCTCGACCGCACCGTCACGCGACTGCGCGAACAGCTGCGCAAGCTCGAGATGGAGACCGAGGCCCAGATCCTCAACAAGCATCAGACCGACGACCGGGTGCACCGCGCCGATTTCGATCCGCTCGAGCTCGATCGGTATTCGAACATTCAGCAGCTCTCGCGCGCGCTGGCCGAGTCCGTCAGCGACGTCGCCAGCATCGAGGGGCTGCTGGCCCAGCTCAACCGGGACACGCAGAACCTGCTGCA
>JBAVJR010000342.1:0-3716 GCA_049687855.1 Steroidobacteraceae bacterium
CGCCATGGCCGACCTCCTGTTGAGATCGTCCATCGTCGCCGGCGGATGGCTCAGGACGTGAGCTAGTCCGGGCATGGCTGAGGCATCTTGCTGATCAGGTGAACTCATGCATGAGAAAAGCCTCCGATGGTCAATGCCATCGAAGGCTCACACTGGGCTTGCAGTCGTCAAGGCGTGCGCGCGGGCACCGGCCTCAAGTGGTTCGTTTCGGAACTGGCGCCAGCTCGACGGTCTTCCCGGGCGCCTTCAACACCCGGTCCAGCACCGCCGCATGCGGCGCCAGATGCTCCGGCGCCAGGTGTGCATAACGTTCGACCATCTTGTCCGACTTCCACCCACCCAGCTCTTTGATCATGCCCTTGGGCACGCCGTTCTGGATCAGCAGGCTGGCCCAGGTGTGGCGGGTGTCGTGGAAGTGGAAGTCCTCGATGCCCGACTTCTTCAGCGCGTTTCGCCAGGCCGTGTTCACCGTCGCCGCCAGCGGCTTGTCCTGGTAGACGAAGACGAACTCGTCGTGCTTGCCGATCTGCTCGCGGATGATGGCGATGGCGGTGTCGTTCAGCGGGATGCCCAGCGTCTTGCGGTTCTTGACCTCGCTGGCCTTCACGTGCATCACGCGCCGGCCCAGGTCGATCTGCTTCCAGCGCAGGCGCAGCACGTTGCCGCGGCGCAGGCCGGTGGCAAAGGCGAAGCGCGTCATCGCGCGCAAGTGTTCGGGCAAGTTGCGCAGCAGGGTGTCGATCTCCTGCGGTGACAGGTAGCGCACGCGCCCCTCGGGTTCGCGGTGCAGGCGCACCACCGGCACCTTATCGATCCACTGCCACTCGCGCATAGCCCTGCGCAGGATCGATCGCACCAGTTGGTAGTAGCGGTTGCGCGTGGCGGGCTTGCGGTCGCCCTTCTGCCCCTCCACCACGGCCTGGATGCGGTCCCAACTCAGGTCGGCCAGTGGCATGCGGCGGAAGAACGGCGTCAGCATCTCGATCTTCTTGGCGTCGTCGCGGATGGACGCCTTGTGTGCCTGCTCGTTCAGCCAGCGCAGCGCTGCGTCCTCCCAGGTGTACTTGGGCTTGTCGCCCAGCTTGGCCTGGCGCCAGAGGTCGGCCTTCAGCTTGTCGTGCAGTTCCTGGGCCGCCTTGCGGTCAGTTGTTTCAGCCGATCGTCTAAGGCGATGGCCACCTGGCGTGGCGATGTCGAGCCACCAGGTCTGGCCGCGCTTTCTGAGTGCCATGTCGTTGCTCCGATGCTGTCGTGGATGGACTTGGCCGTTGCCGCCCGACGCTGCACGGCCTCTTTGCCTTCGTCGATGAACGCCTGGATGTCGGCGGGCTGCACGCGCCAGCGCCGGCCGATCTGAAAGCCGCGCAGTTGCCCACTGATCAGCAGGCCGCGGGCGGTGCAGTAGTCGACGCCGAGCACGGTGGCGGCCTCGCGCAATGAATAGAAGGTGATGGGGATCGCAGACATGTCCATGCCTTTCGTGGCCCAACCTGGGGCCTTGGACGAATGACCTGCTTGGTCACCGCCGTGTTGAGATCAGGATCCCACGGCGATCAAGGGCGTCAACGGCTCTTCCTCAAGGCTCAACGGGGCGCCCGCCCGATGTGCATGTGGATGGGATGCAGGGATGGATGTCGGTGCCGGGGCCGCACGGTGGGCCGGCTGGCAGTGGTTGTCGGCACCAGCGGTGCCTGCGTCATCACGGCGGTTGGCCCGAAGGCACATCAAAGCCGGTGAACGCTGCTCCAGGGCGGGTCACGACCGCAAACGCCGCCGCTCATGCGACGGGGCGGAGATCGGCATGTGATGCCGACCGCCATGCGCGTAAAGATACTGCGAACTCGCGCGCGTGTGAAGGAGGTGGAAAGCATTGCCACCCACAAGCGGCGAGCCTGTTTGCGCCGCCATGGCCAACTACTCGTCCACCGGATCGGCGAACACGTCGTCCGCATCCGCACCGGCGACAGGCCGTGCCGACGGGCTGGCAGGCGACTGCGCTGCGCGTTCGACCATCAAGCCCTGGGTGACCAGTGTTCGAAGCCGCTGCAGTCGCAGGGGCCCTTTACGGAAGCGCATCAGGTCGGCGTACAGCAGTGGCATCCCGAGCCGGTCGTACGCAAAGTACATCACTTCGCGTTCATTCGCTTCGCGGCGCGCTACCTGGCGGCCGTTGCTGCCGTTGATGCCGTCGCGATCGTTCGGCGGCACGACACTCAGGCTCTTCGGCTGCCCACTCATGTTTCGACATCTGCTTCGACGTCCGCGCTGGCCTCCGCCGCCGGCGCCACGCCCGCCTTGGGAGCCAGCTTGGCCTGGCCAGCGATCTGGTACCCGCGCACGTTGGCGTACATCGGCTCGCGCACCTCGTCCAACCGGTACAGCGGCAAGGCGTCGTGGATCGCCTTCTTGAACAGGTGGCAGCCGCCGCCGGCCACCACGATGTACTCAAAGCGCTGCTTGTGGCCGATGGTGCCCAGCATGCTCTGTACCGCGTCGTAGGCGATCGGCGCGATCATCGGCCGGTACTTTTCCACCGAATACGGCTTGCCCCACAGCGTCAGCGGCCTGATCTTGCGCAGCGCGTGGTCTAACGCTTCGAGGTCGCGGAACGGCTCGCCGATGTCGTGGCTGATCTCGTCGGCAATCATCGTCAGCACGTTGTGCACGCCGCGGTTCACTGAATTGCTGCGGGTCGTCACCAGGCGCATGCCGCGCGTCACCAGCCAGTCGAAGGTGCGCGATCCAGCGTCGATGATCAGGCTCTCGTACTGGCGCAGTCGGCCCAGCTTGCCTTCGCCCGCAGCAAAGCAGACCAGCGCGCCCTGCGGCTGCGCCACGGCCAACGCCTTCTTGACGTGGACGATGCGCCCCTTCGAGACCGGGTGATCACCCGAGGCCAGACGTTCCAGCGTGCTCTTCCTGGCCGCGAACAGGCCTACTGGCAGGCCCGTCACCAGCAGGTCGATGGTGTCGACCCGCATGTAGTCCAGGGCAATGCGCAGCAAGGCCAGGTACTCAGGCGCGTGAAGGTAGTCATCAGTGCGCGGCAGCTGGGGGCGGAAGTTGCCGAGCGCCAGGTCGATGTCGGGGCCGGCCTCGTAGAACATCTGGTCCACCCGCAGGGCGATCGTGTCACGCGGGCCGCCCCAACTGCGTTCGGCCGGGTCCGTGACGCTGGCCGCCGCCACGGACGGGAAGTGCTCGCAGGTGATGGCATTGCCTTCGACGTGCGTGACGTACTTGGTGTAGCCGAAGCCAACGTCGATGGCGCGGACGACGGGTTGCATGGCGCTCTCCTGTACATTCAAGGGGACGCCGACATCGTGCACAGTCGCGCCGGCCGACGCCAACGGAAATCCCACCCTTTCGGGCCTGCGTATCGGCGTCTGGCCGGCGGACGTGCAAACAGCGGCTTCGCGGTCCGTCCGTGTTCGGTACGGGCGCCGAGAGCAGCCGCTGCAGGTGCTCGTTGCCTGCTTCTGGGTCTGTGTGGAATGCGTGCCAGGTCGACCTGAAGTTGCACGAGCTGCGTGGATTCGGAGGGAGAGGTTTGAATCGAACACGTCAACCCCAGGGGCAGCGTGCTGCGTCATCCGTATTGGCACGGTATTGGCGCGATTTGCCACTTGCGCACCTGCCACAGCTGATGCATATTGCAAGCGCTAACCGCCGGGTCAGCTGGCAGCCCGGGCGCATCAGGCGCCGATTGCAAGCCC
>JBAVJR010000343.1:0-4523 GCA_049687855.1 Steroidobacteraceae bacterium
CTCGAGGGCTGGCTCGAAGGCTACCTGCTTACCGGGCGCCACGGCTTTTTCTCGACCTACGAAGCGTTCGTGCACGTGATCGACTCGATGTTCAACCAGCACGCCAAGTGGCTCGACATCTGCGAGGAGATCCAGTGGCGCGCGTCCGTGTCGTCGCTCAACCTGCTGATCACCTCGACCGTCTGGCGGCAGGACCACAACGGCTTCACGCACCAGGACCCGGGCTTCCTGGACGTGGTCGTCAACAAGAGCCCGACCGTGACGCGCATCTACCTGCCGCCGGATTCGAACTGCCTGCTCGCGGTGTCGGAGCACTGCCTGCGCAGTACCGACAACATCAACGTCATCGTCTGCGACAAGCAGCAGCACCTGCAGTACCTCGACATGGACGCCGCGATCAAGCATTGCAGCAAGGGTGTCGGCCTCTGGGACTGGGCGAGCAACGACCAGGGCGCCGAGCCAGAAGTCGTCATGGCAGGCTGCGGCGACATCGCGACACAGGAGGCGCTCGCCGCCACCGCGCTGCTCCGGCAGCATTTCCCCGATCTCAAGGTCCGCTTCGTGAACGTCGTTGACCTGTACAAGCTCACGCCGCCCAAGGAACACCCGCACGGCCTATCGGACCGCGATTTCGACTCGCTGTTCACCACGGACAAGCCGATCATCTTCAACTTCCACGGCTACCCGTGGCTGATCCACCGCCTCGCCTACCGGCGCCGCAACCACGCGAACCTGCACGTGCGCGGTTACAAGGAGAAGGGCAACATCAACACGCCGCTCGAGCTCGCGATCAACAACGAGGTCGACCGCTTCAGCCTCGCGATCGACGTCATCGATCGCGTGCCGAGGCTGCAGGTGGCGGGCGCGCACGTAAAGGAGAAACTCCGCAACCTGCAGATCGAGTGCCGCAATTACGCGCACGAGCACGGCATCGACCGGCCTGCCGAGCGCGACTGGAAGTGGCCGTACTGAATCGCGCAGGAGGAACATCCGTGACGAACCAGCTGGAATCCTTGCGCCGGCACTCGGTGATCGTCGCGGACACTGGCGACATCGATTCGATCGCACGTTTCCGACCGCAGGACGCAACGACGAACCCGAGCCTGATCCTGAAGGCGGCGCAGGGCGGGCGTTACGAGCACCTCGTGCAAGCTGCACTCGCAGCCGCAGGTTCACGCTCCGCGGCCCGCTGGAACGAAGCTGTCCTCGAGCACCTGTTCGTGGGCTTCGGGCGAGAAATCCTCGCGCTCGTGCCTGGACGCGTGTCAACGGAGGTCGATGCGCGGTTCAGCTTCGATGCTGCAGCGACCGAGAGCAAGGCCCGCCGCTTCATCGACCTCTACGATGCAGGCGGCATCGGACGCGAACGCATCCTCATAAAGGTCGCCAGCACCTGGGAAGGCATCAAGGCCGCCGGGCGGCTCGAGCGCGACGGCATCCACTGCAACCTCACGCTGCTGTTCAGCTTTGCGCAGGCGGTGGCGTGCGCCGACGCCGGCGTCACGCTGATCTCGCCCTTCGTCGGCCGCATCTACGACTGGTACAGGAAATCCGGCGGCGGCGCCGACATCGCGCCTGCCGACGATCCGGGCGTCGCATCGGTCACGCGTATTTACGAGTACTACAAGAAGTTCGGGTATCGCACCCAGGTCATGGGTGCGAGCTTTCGCAGGACGACGCAGATCAAGGACCTCGCGGGCTGCGACCTGCTCACGATCAGTCCTGAACTGCTGCAGAAGCTCGAAGCGACCGCGGGCGAGGTAGAGGCGAAGCTGACCGTCGCGGGCGCGCGCTCGAGCAACGTTGAACGCATGCTGCTCGACGAACCGGCGTTCCGCTGGCAGCACAACGAAGACGCGATGGCCACCGAGAAACTCGCGGAAGGAATCCGCGCCTTCGATGCGGACGCAAGGAAGCTCGCGGCACTCGTGACCGCCCTGCCCGCTTGAGGCCAGTCCGATGACGGGCCAGCGCGCTGGCCCTACAATGTCTTTCTGGCCACGCAAACCAGAGTCGGGGTGCGCGGCACGGCCGATCGACGCGGCAAGGGGGCAACGAACGATGCATGCATTCGGCCGATGGCCGGTCTTTCCCGGGCGCGTCCTCGCACCCGTACTGCTGATTGCAATGCTGGTGACGGCGGTATCGCCCTCACCCGCGCAGGCCGAGGACAGCGCGGTCACGCCGGCCGTCGTCGATCCGCAACAACCCACCGAACTGGTCGTTGCAAACCGGCCGATCACGACGCTGCGTGCAACGGCATTCGGCGCCAGCCCGGCCGAACGGGTCGAGGCAATCACCGACGGACTCGAGGTCATGCTGCAACGGGGCGGCCCCCTGGTCGTCTCGGCGCGACCCATTCCGGAAGGCCTCGCGGTCCTGATCGACGGCAGGTTCCTGTTCCGGATCCTCAACGACGATGCGAATCGGGAAACCGGCGAGACGCCGGCCATGGCGGCTGACGTCGCGGTGCGCAGCCTGCAGCAGGCACTCGACGAGATTCGAGAGAGCCGGAACTCGGAGGCAATGCTCAAGGCGGTCGGCTACACGCTGCTGGTCACGGTAATGCTCGCCCTCCTGTTGTGGGCCGTCATACGCGGGTACTCAGCCATTTCCCGGCGTCTGCGCGCCTTCGTCGAAGTGCGGTCAGAAAGACTGGCGCCGAGCTGGAGCACGCAGGTTGTGGGCCGCTCCGGCATCGCCGATCTCGCGGTCGTGCCGGTCAAGCTGGCCGCCTGGGCGGCTGCACTGCTCCTCGTCTACCAGTGGGCGGCGCTGGTCCTCGAGTTCTTCCCTTACACGCGACCCTGGGGCGAAGGACTCTTCGCCAACCTGCTGGGTGCGCTCGGCCGCTTCGGACACAACATTCTCGCTGCCGTGCCGCGGCTGCTGTTCGTCGCGCTCATTTTTTTCGTCACGCGCTTCATCGTGCGGGCGGTGCGCGCGTTCTTCGACGGCGTGCAGGCGGGCCGCATCCATCTCAACTGGATCGACGAGACGACCGCACGTCCGACTGGCCGCCTGCTGATCGCGATCATCTGGCTGTTCTCGCTGGTGGCGGCCTATCCCTACATTCCTGGCAGCGACAGCGAGGCTTTCAAGGGCATCGGCGTGTTCGTCGGCCTGATGCTGTCGATCGGCGCATCCGGCGTCGTCAACCAGGCCGTGAGCGGCCTGATGCTGATGTACACCAAGGCGCTGCGACCGGGCGAGTTCGTGCAGGTCGGCGAGACCGAGGGCACCGTGACCGCGGTCGGGTTTCTCACGACGCGCATCGAGACGCTGCGCAACGTGGAAGTCACGCTGCCAAACGCGTTTCTCGTCAGCAACGTGACGCGCAACCTGTCGCGGCTCGCGGCCAACGGCGGCATGCGGCTCACGACTGCGGTGACGATCGGCTACGACACGCCGTGGCGCCAGGTGCACGCGATGCTGCAGATCGCAGCAGAACGCACGGCTGGCGTGTTCAGGGAAACCCCGGCGCGGGTGCTGCAGACCGCGCTGCAGGATTTCTACGTCGAGTACACGCTGGTCGTCGCCGTGGCCAATCCGCGTGACAAGATCGTCGTGCTCAACGAGCTGCACGCGCACATCCAGGACGTCTTCAACGAGTTTGGCGTGCAGATCATGTCGCCCAACTACGAGGCGGACCCGACGGACAAGAAGTTCGTGCCGAAGGAGCAGTGGTTCCAGGCGCCCGCCCAGGCGGTCGCGCAGCAACCGACCGCGGCGCAGGCAAACGAGACGGGCAGCCCTTCATGAACAATGCCGCATCGAAGTTCCTCGAGCACGTCGACGCCTTGCTCGCAGGGGTCGGGGCAGACCTGCCCATGGTGATGATCAACCTGCTGCGTTACCGGGACCGCGCGCAGTATCCGGCGCACAGCACCGTTGATCCCTGCAGCGGCAGCGAGGCCTACGCACGCTATTCCAGGGACGCGATTCGATTCGTGCAGGCAGTGGGCGGTCAGGTCGTATGGCGGGGTTCGGCCAAGGCGGTCGTCATTGGTCCGACCACCGAGCGCTGGGACGACGCACTGCTGGTCCAGTACCCTTCCAAGCAGGCGTTCCTGCAGATGATCGGCAACCCCGAGTACCAGGCGATCACGGCGCACCGGACGGCCGCGCTGGAAGACTCGCGGCTGATCGCAACCGTACCGGCGACGCCGTAGGCACTGTCGTCCGATGGCAACGGCCATGCCCGGCAAGGGAAGCTAGCCGGCAACCTTGGGGATCTCGCGGGACTCGATGATGGTGACGCCGCGCGGCTCCCGCTGGGCGGTGGCTATCATCGCCGCCGCAATCCTTCCGGCTTCGACGGGCCGGTACGTTGCCGGTCCGAACCTGAGCAGCATCTCGCCCAGGCGTTCGAGCGGCCGCGACTCCTCGCGGTCGCCAGCGATGACGGACGGCCGCACCAGGCAAAGGCTCGGCCATTTCATCGCGCGCAGCGCATCCTCCAATTCGCCTTTTACGCGGGAATAGAACACCCCTGACTTCGAACTGGCGCCGAGCGCGCTCAC
>JBAVJR010000344.1:0-2799 GCA_049687855.1 Steroidobacteraceae bacterium
CGTCAGCGCTGCCGTCAGCGTCGTCTTGCCATGGTCCACGTGCCCAATCGTGCCCACGTTGACGTGCGGCTTCGTACGCGCAAATTTTTCCTTAGCCACGGCGAGATACCTCTAGAGACTGCAGCGCACTTATTTGCGCAAGGGGTTAGGGGTTAGGGGTTAGTCGGAGGAGTTCGGCGACAGCGGCTGGGTGCTTTCTTCGTCGCGGCAGCGACGTTCCGGCTAACCCCTATCCCCTATCCCTAACCCCTCTCCGGTCAGCTGGCCTTCTTCATCACCGCTTCGGCGACATTGCTCGGCACTTCCAGATACTTCGCGAATTCCATGGTGAACGTGGCGCGGCCCTGGCTCATCGAGCGGACCGACGTCGCGTAACCGAACATCTCGGCGAGTGGCACCTCTGCCGTGACGACCTTGCCGGACACGGAATCTTCCATGCCCTGGATGTGGCCGCGCCGGCGGCTCAGGTCGCCGATCACGTCGCCCGAGTAATCCTCGGGGGTGACGACTTCCACCTTCATGACCGGCTCGAGCAGCACGGGCTTCGCCCGGCGCACGCCTTCCTTGACCGCCATCGAGCCGGCGATCTTGAACGCCATTTCATTGGAGTCGACGTCGTGGTACGAGCCGTCGAAGATGGTGACCTTGACGTCGACGACCGGATAGCCGGCGATGACGCCGCCTTCCAGCGCTTCCTTGACGCCCTTGTCGACCGCCGGGATGTACTCGCGCGGCACCACGCCGCCGACGACGCCGTTGACGAATTCGTAGCCCTTGCCCTCTTCCTGCGGCTCGACCTTGAGCCAGACATGGCCGTACTGGCCGCGACCGCCGGACTGGCGCACGAACTTGCCCTCGACTTCGACCTTGCCGCGGATCGTTTCGCGGTAGGCGACCTGCGGCTTGCCGACGTTCGCCTCGACCTTGAACTCGCGCTTCATGCGGTCCACGAGGATTTCGAGGTGCAGCTCACCCATGCCGGAGATGATGGTCTGGCCCGACTCCTGGTCGGTGCTGACGCGGAACGAAGGATCTTCCTTCGCCAGGCGCTGCAGCGCGAGGCCCATCTTTTCCTGGTCGCTCTTGGTCTTCGGCTCGACGGCGACCGAGATCACCGGCTCCGGGAATTCCATCTTCTCGAGCGTGATGACGCTGTCCGGGTCGCACAGCGTGTCGCCCGTCGTCACGTCCTTGAGGCCCACGGCTGCGGCGATGTCGCCAGCGCGGACCTCCTTGATCTCTTCGCGTTCGGCCGCGTGCATCTGCAGCAGCCGGCCGATGCGCTCCTTCTTGCTGCGCGCCGGGACGAACACCTGGTCGCCCGAGTTCAGCACGCCGGAGTAGACACGGAAGAACGTCAGGTTGCCGACGAACGGATCGTTCAGGATCTTGAACGCGAGCGCGGAGAACTTGGCGTCGTCCGTGGCGGGGCGCGTGTCTTCACGGCCATCCTCGTCGATGCCCTTGACCGGCGGCACTTCGTTCGGCGACGGCATGTATTCGATGACCGCGTCGAGCATCGCCTGGACGCCCTTGTTCTTGAACGCCGAGCCGCACAGCATGAGGCAGATATCGACGCGGATCGAGCGCTCGCGCAGGCCGGCCTTGATCTCTTCGACGCTGAGCTCGCCGGTCTCGAGGTACTTGTGCATGAGGTCGTCGTTGGCTTCGGCCGCGGCCTCGACCAGCTTCTCGCGCCACTCGTTGCACAGCTCGACCATGTCCGCCGGGACATCGCGATACTCGAACTTCATGCCCTCGGTGCTGTCGTCCCAGTAGATCGACTTCATCTGGATGAGGTCGACGACGCCTTCGAAGTTGTCCTCGGCGCCGATCGGCAACTGCAGCACGACGGGGTTGCCCCGCAGGCGGGTCCTGATCTGGTCGACGCAGCGCAGGAAGTTGGCGCCGGCGCGGTCCATCTTGTTGACGAACGCGAGGCGCGGCACCGCGTACTTGTTCATCTGGCGCCAGACGGTCTCGGACTGGGGCTGAACGCCGGAGACCGCGCAGAACACGGCGCAGGCGCTGTCGAGCACCTTCAGGCTGCGCTCGACCTCGATGGTGAAATCGACGTGTCCCGGGGTGTCGATGATGTTGAAGCGGTGCTCGGGGAACTGGTTCTCCATCCCCTTCCAGAACGCCGTGGTCGCAGCCGCAGTGATCGTGATGCCGCGCTCCTGCTCCTGCTCCATGTAGTCCATGACGGCCGCGCCGTCGTGCACTTCGCCGATCTTGTGCGAGACGCCGGTGTAGAAAAGGATGCGCTCGGTCGTCGTCGTCTTGCCGGCGTCGATGTGCGCCGAGATACCGATGTTTCGGTAGCGCTCGATCGGGGTAGTGCGTGGCACGGTTGAAATCCTTCAGTCGTCATGCGGCGAGGTCGCGCGGCGGGCCGCGCGGACGCTCACCAGCGGTAATGCGCGAAAGCCTTGTTGGCGTCGGCCATGCGGTGCGTGTCCTCACGCTTGCGCACGGCAGCACCACGGTTCTCCGAGGCTTCGAGCAGTTCGGAGGCGAGGCGCTGCGCCATCGACTTCTCGCTGCGGGCGGTGGCCGCTTCGATGACCCAGCGCATGGCAAGGGTCTGGCGGCGCTGGGCGCGGACTTCGATCGGCACCTGGTAGGTGGCGCCGCCAACGCGGCGGGACTTCACCTCGACCATCGGCTTCACGTTGTCGAGCGCCTGGGTCAGCAGGTCGAGCGTCTGCTCGGCCGGGCGGCCGGTCTTCTCGGCCATGCGGTCGATGGCACCGTAGACGATACGCTCGGCGACGGATTTCTTGCCGCGCTCCATGA
>JBAVJR010000345.1:0-8353 GCA_049687855.1 Steroidobacteraceae bacterium
GACCACGTCTCAGTCCTGAGCGGGTTCCGACCCGGGTTTCGTGCCGCGGGGCCGCTTACCATGTTCGGAACCGCACAGATGTCTCGCGGACGAAGCGTTAGCGTCATTCCGGCATCGACCGTCCGCAGCCCAGAGCACCCAAGCCTGCCTGTATGGTTACTTCAGACCTGCTTCCTTATGGCTGGGCAAACTTCGATCAGCAGGTCGTCAGTTCGATATCTGCACGCCCGCAAGGAGCCACCGACATAGACATGAGCGGCGGCATGCGCTGCCCTTTGCTAGGCAACGACTCCTGGCTCGCCTGGGCGGAGCGCAAGGCCGGCGTGGGACGGAAGGCGCGCTACGGCACGGTTTGGGTGGGAGAACCGCCGCTGCGGTTTCACGCATCACCAACCTACATGCTGCAACGGCCGATCGACAACTTCATTGCGGGCAGGGCGCTCATAGGGGCGGCGCTCGCGGGAAACTGGGACAAGGCCGAGACGTACAGGCTCGGGCAAGAGAACAGCGAGGACGCACTGACCTGGAACGTCTTTCGCTCACTGCAGGAGGCAGGCGAGCTCTCGACGATGATTCGCGCGCTGACTGGAATCAAGGCCGCCAAAGGGGAACCAGCGCTCTACCTGTGGGGCCGTCACATCGAGCTGCAAGGGGTGAGTGTCTGGCCTGAACTGGCGAATGCGCGCATCCAGGTCGAGCCATGGGGAGGACGGCAAACAGAGCCAGATTGTTGCCTCCACCTGCCTGGACAGGCGTGGGTCTTTTTCGAGACGAAGTTCGGCGGCCCGGCCGCCACGACGAAAAGCGATCATGCAAAGTACGCCTGTATCGCACGCTACGGCAAGACCTGCCCGGGAGTCTTCAAGACGAACGCGATCATGGCCATGGCCCGGGATCAATTCCCCGAACAGCTGCTGCGCAACGTCGCCCTTGCGCTCCGAGTGCGACGGGCGGGCGAGGACGTCATCGTCATTGCACTTGTGCGACAGGACGATGCATCTTCCGTCGATGTCGTAGCGCACCGATGCCTGAACGACGGTCTTGACGCAAAGATTCGCATGGCGACCTGGGAGCAGATATATCTCGCCCTGCCCCAGCGACGCCCTCTGGATCGCGTGCGCCAGTATTTCGAACACAAGAGCTACAGGCTACGGCCCGCGTTCTCGCTCCAGAGATAAGGATCCGCGATCGGTCCGCCGTCCTGGCAACGGCAGCCTGACGGCCCTGCGCGCAGGCTCGTCCGGCCGGTGATGCTCGATAAAGGTCTCGATACCGCGTGTCACGGTCGCGGGCCTTCGGCTTCATGCAGCCACACTAGGTAGAACTGGAACTGCCGCGCCATTGCGAGCGGGCGTACAAAGAAGGTGACCCCGCTGTGGATGCCGACTGGCGGCCGACGACACGGGGTACGAGCGGCCAGGGACCGCAGGATCTTCCTTCCTGCTGGAGGTCTGTCGCTGAGACCCGCGCGCAATGTCGCGTTGGGTGCCTTGGCCGGCCGATGCATTGCGATACTGTCGCCGTCGGCACCGGGGCTTGGCACGTCGGAGCCAGCCGGGCCGAGCGCGCTCATTCGACGCTCGGCCTCTTTATGCGACGACGCACTCATGGCAACAGAACCCAAGCGACCTGGTCTTCCCCGCCCCGCGATCCTGATCGCGCTGCTGTTGGCGCTGTTGTTTGTCGTCGGTGCCGTCTACAAGTGGGTAGATCCGGAGGGCAAGGTACATTATTCGGACAAGCCCCCACCCGGGCAGACGGCTGAGGCTGTCACAGTGGCACCCGGCCCGACGGCGGAGCAGCAGAGGCAGGCGCAAGCGCGCTTGCAGGCGCTGCAGGAATCGTCGCAGCGCGAGACAGCAACCCGCGAGACCGGGCATGCGCAGCAACAGTCGGCGCAACGGTCCGAAGTGCTCGAGGGGGCGCTCGCGGTGCAGGTCTGCGCGGACGCCAGGGTCCAGCGCATGACGCTCGATCTGCAGATGCCGATCTACCGCCGTGGCAGGGGCAGCGAGCGCATGTATCTCGCGGATACCGATCGGCCGGCAGAAAAGCAACGGTTGGATGCGACCATCGCTGAATTCTGCAGCGACGATCCGGTCGCGAGGGCTGCCCAGGAACGGAGGTTCCTGGAACTGTCGCTGGGCCGGCGGCCGACGTGCGTCGAACTGCGCGATGCGTTGGACGAACTCAAGGCCAGGCCCGCCCGCGAATCCGCCGAGCAGGTGCAGCGGCTGACGGAACGTCTCGACACTTATCGCTGCTATCCGGTGCCGATCGAGCAGGTCTGGCTGGCGCAGCAGGACTACCAGTTGCGGGCGCCGCAGGACGAGTAGGACGTCCGCTGCGCGCCGTCCTGCTACCTCGCACGAACACGGGCGGAACGCAGCCGCCAGAGCACCCACGCGTAGATCGCCCCATTGACCACCAGCACCAGCATGCCGAACACGAATTGCAGCCGCTGGGTCAGTCCATCCGGATACAGCGCCGACACGACGTAATGCTCGACGAACCCGCCCGGGTACCCGAGTTCACCCGCCAGCCGTCGCCAGTGATTCTCGAGCGGCGTCAGCGGACAGATGCCGCCCAGGAACTCGATGCCCGCACCCCACAGCGCCACGGGCACGTGGACCCAGGCGATGCGGGGCCAGCGCAACGCGAGCAGCGCGCCCAGCATCACAAACGCCACGAACCCGGCGTGCAGGATGAGCACGAGGTCTGCCAGCAATCGGTAAGGCATCAACCCCTGGCCCGGCGGGTTTGCCGCTCCAGCGTCGCAAACGCCTCGCGCGTGTACTGCGCGAGACGGCCGGCATGGGGCAGCGCGGACGCATTCGCGGTGAAACCGATCACGACCTGCCCGGCATAGGACATGAACGTGATGTTGAGGCCCATGCCCGAGATCAGCGTGGACACCGGGCACAGCGCTTCGAGCCGGGCCCCGGCCAGGTACAGCGGCTCGCTTGGGCCGCGCACGTTCGAGATCAGGACGTTGGATGGAACGAAGTAGTCCGCGGACCCGCGCGGGACGAGCGCGAGCGTTTCCCCCAGCGCAAAGGTCAGCACCGCATACGCGTAGGCCACTTCCCTGGGCATGGTGCGCATGCGCTCCTTGGCCGCGCGGGTGTTGGCCATCACCTGGCTCATGCGCCGGCCGATCGCTGCCGAAGGTGTCCCGAGCGGTGTCCAGAAAGCGGAAACCTGCGTCGTCAACTGCTTGACCTTGCGGTCCTGCAGCGAGACGGGACAGATGGCGACGAGCGCGCGGTCGGCAGGCCGGCCGATGCTGCGCAGATAGCGGTTCATCGCCGCGTCGAGCACGCAGAGCGCGACATCGTTCAGCGTCGTTCCCCTGGCGCGCGCGACAGACAGCATCGCCCGCAGCGGCAAGACCGTATGCGTGATGGCCCGCGTGCTGCGGATCGGCTCGTTCATCGGGGTCAGCGGCGCGGTGAACGGACGAATCGTCTTGCTCGAGAATCCGCGCAGGCCAGCCAGGCTTTCCTCGAGCAGCCGCTCCCCTCCCCAGCCGATCGACAACGCCGTGCGCACGGCGCTCACCACCTCGCGCTCGAGGCGCGGCAGCAGATCCCTGGGGACGGCGCGGCTGGCGGCAGGAAGACGGGTTGCGATGACGGTACGGATGCGCCGGTCCTGCGGTGAGCGGGACAGCGAACGCTGGACCAGGGCGATGCCCGACTCGCCGTCCACCAGCGCGTGATGGATCTTGATGAAGACGGCAAACCGATTTCGCGCCAGGCCGTCGATCACGTACACGCGCCAGCCCGGGTGGTTCCGTTCGAGCATCGGCGCGTGCAGTTCGGCGACGAGCGCGTCCAGCTGCGCGTCCGATCCCGGCGCCGGCAGCGTGCGACGCTGGAAATGGTAGTTCGTGTCGAAGCGCTCGACCTCCTGCCACTCAGGCAGTCCAGCCCGGCGCAACACGGGAATGCGATTGAAGGGCGGCACCGGGGTGGCCCGCCGGTATGCATCGACGATCCTGTCCACGATGCCGGCGCCGCCGCGGCGCGGCCGCTGGAAAATCAGCGCGGCACCGACGTGCCTCGGGTTGTCCTGGTTCTCCGTCAGGAAGAACATCAGGTCGAGCATCGGTATCGGGGTACCCACGGCTTTTCTCCCCTGTGGCATCAGTCTGCACCCCCGGGTCGGGCGATGTGGATACGCAACATTAGCAGTGCCGCCACCACAAACCCACGCGCGGGTTGCCCCGATGCAACGACAGGCGCCCGCCAGTCGTAGCAGGCTTTTTCGCACTTGCTGTGTCCTCCACCGCACGGACAAATGCGCAACGATTCCCGAAACTGCATCGGTCTCGATGGATCATGGCGGACCGACCGATGGTCACCACTTCGCGGGCACCCCTGGCAGATTCACTAGCATTGGAGGTCAAGATGGCAAGCACCACCCTGGAACGCGAACAGGCCAAGACTGCGAACCCACTTCCGGCCCCGAGTCCGCTCGGCATGCATCTCGGCACACATAAAGAGATCGCAAAACTGATCGACCCCGCCGCCGAGGAGGCTTACTGGCGCGAGAACTATTCGAGCCGGCCCTACGTCACTCGCGGAACGGCCTTTAACGAATACCGTACCGCCTATCGCTATGGCGTCGATGCGTATGCGCTGCACGAAGGTCGCTCGTTCGAACAGGCAGAACCCGAGCTGATGCCCGGTTGGCACCAGGCCAAAGGCTTATCCAGCCTGACGTGGGAAGACGCCAAGCACGCGACCCGAGACGCCTGGGAGCATGTCAGCAACTTCGTTGAGCGCGCGACGCCCGGGGATTCCGATCACGACGGGAAGTAAGTCGACGACGGGCGCGAGTTCAACCCGGCGCTGCCACGAGCAACCGTGACTCGACTTCGTAGCAGGACCCGTCCAGGGCCACGAGGTTGAGCTCCCACAGTTCCTCGTCCGCAATCTGCGTGCGTTCGTGGCCCGGCAACTCACGCTCGTCGTCGACCTGCAGGCCCCACACGCGCACGCTGCGGATGTCCCTGACCGGGATCCGCTGCGGGTCGAACCTGGCGCGCAGACCTGCCGGGACGTCGTCGCCAGCCCAGATCGCGTAGCCGCAGTCCCGGATGGCCTTGACGGCCTCGGGCATGCCGGACATTGCCGTCCTGTCGTCCATAGGGGTTCCCCTCGTCTGCTCGACACGAAACACGGAATCACTTCCCATGCCAGACAACGGCTCGTCCCATGCGGGACCGGCGCTCGAAGTTGCCGGCGAACATGTCTTCGATGCGATTGCGCTTGACCGCCAGGCCCGCCGCAGCCGGCCACGCCCGGTCAGCGAGGATTTCCTCCGGCCATGTCATGCACCGCCGCAGGCGCGGTGCTCAGCGGCGGCCGGCGCCACCGCAGCCGCGGATTGCTCGCTATCCAGCCCCGGGCATCCGCGACGGTCGTGAAGTCTGCGACGCAATACGGGGAGACACCAAGCGACTCGTAGTACCTGGCCAATGCCACGGTCCGCGGGTCCGTGGCGACAATCGCGTGCACCGTGTCCGGGCTGCTGAAGAAGTACAGCCTTTCAAGTTCCGCGTACGCCTTCAGGTCCCGTTCGGTGATGTCCGGGGCTGCCTGAGCTTCCAGGTAATCGGAGATGATGTAGCGGATTCCCTCATAGCGCACGTCGGTGCGCATTTCCCTGTTGGCTTCGCGAAACTCCGCAAGAGTGATCACGCCGAAGAAACGCCGGTAGACGCCGTGTCCTTCCCACCTGATTCGACATGGCATGGTGGTCCCCTCTCGCAACCAGACCGATCGTCGATCTCAAGGTTGGTCCGACTGGTCGCAGAGTCAATCCGTAGTTGAGGAAGCCGGCCGTCAGGCCTGGACGAAGGTCGTGAGTCGTCGCCTGGTGCGCTCGCGCAGTGAACACTCCCGCATGGTCTCTGCCAGCTGCTCCAGGTTGGGGATGCCGTACAGGATGACGGTGGCCGAGCTGGTGTCCGACGAACGAAGATCCAGCAGGCAATGTCCCACCAAGCGCATCCCCAGGGGCTTGTGCAGGTCGAAGTGATCGATGCGGAACACTTCGATGCTGTCTTTCGTTTTCGAGAAAATCCCGCGCTCGACACGCACGCGTTGCGACGTGATCTCGTAGCGCGTGCCGATGGCCTTCAGCCAGTAATAGATCCAGGCCAGGCCCAGCGTGAACACCACCGCGATCCATTGCGACGCGCTGTAGATGACGGCAGGGTGACCCGTGAAGATCATGGTCTCGACTTCCGCTTCCTTCGCCGCGGCCATGGCCCCCAGGTCGGTATTGCAGAACCGGCACTTGATGGCGACCGCCTTGATGGTCTCGCCACAGACTGGACAGGCCTTGGTATCGTCGCTCATGTCGGATCCCCGTCGTTCCCATGGAGGGGGCGATTATGCGCCCGTGTCTTCCCTGCGCAGGTTTACGGATGCCTCGGGAATCCGCAACCCGCGTATCCTGAGACTCCCGACGGACTCGCCAGACAGCTCGAGCACGAGGCACGACGGCACAATGAAGCCCTTGAGCGGACTGGACGGCCTGTTCCTGCACCTGGAGACGCCGGCAACGCCCATGCACGTCGGGTCGTTGAGCCTGCTGGCGCTGCCGGCGAATCATCGTGGGGACTTCTGCAAGGCCGTCCGGCGTCTCTACGCCCGTCGCCTGCCGCTGGCTCCGGTGCTCAGCCGCACGCTGGCCGGGATGCCGCTGCAGCTGGCGAACCCGGTGTGGGTGCAGGCCGACGACGTCGACATCGAGTATCACGTCCAGCGCGTCGTGCTCCCGCGTCCCGGCACGCAAGCGCAACTCGAGCAGTGCGTCGGTCGCCTGCATTCCATCCTGCTCGACCGGACCCGTCCGCTCTGGCGGGTGTACGTCATCGAAGGATTGCAGTCGGGCCAGGCCGCCTACTACACGAAGATCCACCACGCGCTGGTCGACGGGCAGGCGGCCATCGCGCTCGCGCGCCTGCTGTTCGACGCGACACCGAGGGGCAGGCGGATTCCGCCCGAAGCGTCCAGCCAGGTGGGCCCCGGCGAGCACCCCGGCCTGGGCACGCTGGCGGCAGCGGCGTTGAAACACGATGCCGCGCAATACCTGAAGTTCGTGCGCACGCTGCCCGACATCGTCAGGACGCTGACCGGCCTGCGCAGCAGCGGCGAGGCGTCCGCACAGATCGCGGGCACGTCAGGATTCGCCCCCCGCACCCCGCTCAACGTCGCCATTACCGGCGAGCGTGGCTTCGCCGGCATCTCGGTCCCGCTCGACCAGGTCAAGGCCATTGCCGCGGCGCACGACGCGAAGGTCAACGACGTCGTGCTGGCGATCTGCAGCGGAGCGCTGCGCCGCTACCTGAAGGACCAGGGCGCCTTGCCGGGCGTGCCGTTGCTCGCCGCGGTGCCGATCTCGCTGCGCGAACCCGGCAACACGGAGTACACGACGCAGGCGACCATGGCCCGCGTCAGCCTGGCCACCGACATCGCCAACCCGGTGCGGCGGCTGCGCGCCATCCGCGACGCAGCCACGGCCGCGAAGTCGGCCACGGCCCGCGCCAGGGCCATCCTGCCCACCGACTTTCCGTCGTTCGGCATGCCGTGGGTGCTGCACTGGCTGGCGTCGCTCTACGGGCAAGCCGTGCTCGCGAACCTGGTCCCGCCGCTGGCCAACGTCGTCATTTCCAACGTGGCCGGTCCGCAGGTGCCACTCTATTTCGCGGGTGCGCGCATGACCCGCTACTGGCCACTGTCGATCGTGGCGCACGGGCTGGGCGTCAACATCACGGTGGACAGCTATGCCGGCGCGATGGGATTCGGCATCACGGCCGCGAGCAGCGTCGTGCCCGACCCGCGCAAGATCGCCGGGTACCTGCAGGCCGCGCACAAGGAACTCCTGCCGCGCTAATCCCAGCCCCGCCGCCACTGCGTGGCATCCGCCAGGTCGCGCCACGGCATCACCTGGACGCGCTTCGAGTGCACTGCCTCGATCTCGATCGACACGACCGGCGATCCCGGCGGTTGCGGATCGACGATCCCGGTCACGAGAAAATGTTTTTCCTTGTTGCGCGGATTCACGGCCGTCCACTTGGAGTGCAGCAGCTTCCTTGGATTCAGCGGAATGGAGCGGGTTGGCATGACGCTGGCGGCGGCGACCTATCGGCGCAGGGCGTCGAGACCAAAGTGCCTGGCAAGCCTCGCGTCGAACATCGACGCGGACAGCAATCGCTTCAGCAGCGGCAGCCGCACGCTGTTGGTGCCGCCGCGGATGACGCGCGGCGGCGAGCTGCGCAACAGCGCGTCCACGACGGGCACGACGAAGACCTCCGCCGGCATCGCGCCCTGCTGCC
>JBAVJR010000346.1:0-2336 GCA_049687855.1 Steroidobacteraceae bacterium
GGCCGCTGCGACCGCTGCTCGAGCGACGTCGAGCCACAGCCACGCCACGACGACGTGGCCAAACGCCTGCAGGTAAGGGGTCGCATTCGCCAGCGCTTCCTCCGGCCGGCCAGTGCTCCAAGCGGCGCGCGTCGCGTCCAGCAGCGATTGCAGCGCGCCGGCGACGGCGGCGGACTCGTCGTGCAACTCGGCATGCTCACCCGCCAGCTGCGCGGTCTGATCGATGCGCTGCGCCAGCAGGCGCAGCGCGCGGCCGTCGTCCATCAGCACCTTGCGTCCCAGCAGGTCCAGTCCCTGGATGCCGTGGGTACCCTCGTGAATCATATTGAGACGGTTGTCGCGCCAGTACTGCTCTACCGGAAAATCGCGCGTGTAGCCGTAGCCGCCGTGTACCTGGATTGCGAGGTTGTTGGCTTCGAGGCACCATTCACTCGGCCAGCTCTTGGCGTTCGGCGTCAGCATCTCGAGCAGCGCCTTGATCGCAGGCACGCTCTCGACGGAACCCGTCCTTGCTTCGTCGACCAGCCGGCCGCAATAGAGCTCGAGCGCCAGCCCGCCTTCCACGTACGACTTCTGCGCGAGCAGCATCCGCTTCACGTCGGCATGCTCGATGATGTTCACGGGCGGCGATGCCGGATCCTTGCCGGCCGGGGTCAACGGACGTCCCTGCTTGCGATTGCGGGCGTAATCGAGGCTTGCTTCGTAGCCTGCGTAGCCGATACCGACGGCACCGAGCCCGACGCCGATGCGGGCCTCGTTCATCATGTGGAACATGCACTTGAGGCCGTCGCCGGGTCTGCCCACGAGGTAGCCGACGGCGCCCGGACGGCCACCGACCGGGAACGCGCCTTCACCGAAATTGAGCAGCGTGTTCGGCAATCCGCGGTAACCCATCTTGTGATTGAGACCGGCGAGTGCGACGTCGTTGCGTTCGCCGGTGAGTTCGCCCGCGGCGTTCACGAGCAGCTTCGGCACGATGAACAACGAGATGCCCCGCGTTCCCGGCACGAGCTTGCCATCCGCAGCGGGAATCTTGGCGAGCACGAGGTGCACGATGTTCTCGGACATGTCGTGCTCGCCGTTGCTGATCCACATCTTGTTGCCGGTCAGCCGGTAACGCGGCCCCAGTCCGTCCTGCGCAAAATCGTCGCCGTCGGGAATCGCGCGGGTCAGGATGTCGGATAGGCTCGAACCGGCCTGCGGCTCGGAGAGGCACATCGTGCCGAACCACTTGCCGTCGATTTCCTTCTGCGCGAATACCGACTTCTGCGTCGGCGTCCCGTGTGCCATCAGCAGGTTGGCGTTGCCGACCGTGAGCATGCCGCCACCGCCGAGACCGGCTCCCGCCTTCGCGAAAAAGGCATTGGCGGCCAGTTCGATGACGTACGGCAGCTGCATGCCGCCGACGTCGTAATCCTGCGTGGCCGCCAGCATTCCCGATTCGACGTAGGCACGCGCCGCGTCGTAGGCGCATTGCGGCAGGATGACGACCCCGTTCTCGAATCGCGGTTCCTGGACGTCGACGAGTCGATTGAACGGCGCAAACTTTTCGTCCGCGATGCGCTGGCAGGTATCGAGCACCGACTCGAAGGTTGCGCGGCTGTGTTCGCCGTACCGCTCGCGCCCGGCCAGCGAGGCCACGTCGAGCCAGTCGTTGAGCAGGAAGTCGATCGTCTTGCGCATGCGGGATCCTCGCGGCCGGGCCGGCCGGGACGATCATAGTTTGAACCATCCGGGCTGGACCGACGAAGCGTGCTTGCCTGCCGCCGGTCGCCCCGCTCGTTCACTGGCCGACAGGGCAAAAGGCTAGAATCACGCGGCGTGACCGAACAGCTCAAATCCCCGCCCAATACCCCTGTCATGACCCAGTACCTGCGCATCAAGGCGCAGTACCCGGACGTGCTCCTGTTCTATCGGATGGGGGACTTCTACGAGCTGTTCTTCGACGACGCCCGCAAAGCGTCCCGACTGCTCGACATCACGCTGACGGCTCGCGGCACATCCGGTGGCGAACCGATCCCGATGGCGGGCGTGCCGGTGCAGACGCTCGACAATTACCTCGCGCGCGCCGTGCGCAAGGGCGAATCGGTCGCGATCTGCGAGCAGATCGGCGATCCGGCCAAGTCGAAGGGCCCGGTCGAGCGACAGGTCGTGCGTGTCGTCACGCCCGGCACCGTCACCGACGACTCATTGCTCGAAGAACGTCGCGATACGCTGCTGGCGGCGATCGCGCCCGGCGCCGACGGCTTCGGCCTCGCCTGGCTCGAACTGTCGAGCGGCCGTTTTCATGCGCTGCAGGCCTCGGGCGAGGAAGCGCTCGCCGCAGAGCTGGAACG
>JBAVJR010000347.1:0-3314 GCA_049687855.1 Steroidobacteraceae bacterium
TGCCGCTGCAGGTGCCGCAGCTGCTTCTCGACCTCGTCGCGCAGGTCGGTCAGGCGGGCCAGGTTCTCGCGCGTCTGCGCGATCCGGCTTTCCGTCTCCTTGCGCCGTTCCTTGTAGCGCGAGATGCCCGCCGCCTCCTCCAGGAAGGCGCGCATGTCGTCGGCCTAGCCCTCGATCACGCGCGAGATCATGGTCTGTTCGATGATGGCGTAGCTGCGCGAGCCGAGGCCCGTGCCGAGGAACAGCTGCGTGATGTCCTTGCGGCGGCAGCGCACGCCGTTCAGGAAATACGACGACTGGCCGTCGCGCGAAACGACGCGCTTCAGCGAGACTTCCGCATAGCTCGCGTACTCGCCGCCGAGCTTGCCGTCACTGTTGTCGAAGACGAGTTCGACCGACGCGGTGCCCACGGGCTTGCGCGTGCCGGACCCGTTGAAGATCACGTCCGCCATCGAGTCGCCGCGCAGGTGCTTGGCCGAGATTTCGCCCATCACCCAGCGCACGGCGTCGATGATGTTCGACTTGCCGCAGCCGTTCGGGCCGACGACACCGACCAGGTTCGTCGGGAAACCGACCGAGGTCGGGTCCACGAACGACTTGAAACCGGCCAGCTTGATCTTGGTCAGGCGCATCAGTCACCCGGGAAAACTGCGTGGCGCAGCGAAAGAAGAATTCTAAAAGAATCGGACTCGCCTCACAGCATTTCCGGACGCCGGGTCCAGCCGGGTCAGCGGCCCGGACGACCTGTTTTTTTCGGGGTGGACGACCGCGGTTCCGCCTGTATAATCGCGCGCCTCCAACCGGAGTGGGGAGTTCGTCGATGCCCGTCAAGAAACCGTCTGCCAAGCCGTCGAAGGCCCAGAAGACCGTTTCTGCGAAGGTTGCCAGGCCCGCCGCCAAGCCCGTCGCCAAGCCCGCCGCGAAAGCGGCTCACAAGCCCGTGACTGCCAAGGAAAAGGCCGTGCCACGCAAGACCGTTACCGCCGCTGCCAAGCCAGCGCCGAAGCCCGCCTCTGCGAAGACCAAGCCGACGCGAATGCCGGAGCCGGTCAGCGCCGTCAAGCGCTTCGCGGATGCTGATCTCGCAATGAACCCGAGCCTGCTTTCCGGCCCGCGCAACGTCCAGCCCTACCAGGTCAGCAAGGGCGAGGAGTACATGAGCAAGGAGCAGCTCGAACACTTCCGCACCATCCTGTCCAGCTGGAAGCAGGATCTGATGCAGGAGGTGGATCGCACGGTGCTCCACATGAAGGACGAAGCTGCCAACTTCCCCGACCCCAACGACCGCGCTACGCAGGAGTCCGAATTCAGTCTCGAACTGCGCACGCGCGACCGCGAGCGCAAGCTGATCCGCAAGATCGACGAGGCGCTCAAGCGCATCGAGGACGGCAGCTATGGCTACTGCCTCGAGACCGGCGAGCCGATCGGCGTGAAGCGCCTCGAAGCCCGCCCGGTGGCAACGCTGAGCGTCGAGGCCCAGGAACGCCGCGAACGCCGCGAAAAGCAGTTTGGCGACCGGGACGACTTCTACCGCTGATCCTTCCGGGCCTTCCGGGCCTTCCGGGCCTTCCGGGCTTTCCGGGCTTTCCGGGCTTTCCGGGCGTGAGCGCATGGCGCCCTATCGCGGGCGCTTCGCCCCCTCCCCCAGCGGCTCCATGCATTTCGGTTCCCTCGTCGCCGCAGTCGGCAGCTACCTCGACGCGCGCTCCCATGCCGGCCAGTGGCTCGTGCGTATCGAGGATCTCGACCCACCGCGCACGCGCCCCGGTGCCGCCGGGCAGATCCTGGCCGAGCTCGAAGCCTACGGCATGGAGTGGGACGGGCCGGTCCTGCAGCAGAGTTCCCGGTTCGCCGACTATGCCGAGGCCATCGAACGCCTCGCCCGCGCGCATTGCCTGCGCGAATGCACCTGCACCCGCTCTGCCCTCGCTCGGCTGCCCGAGAATCAGTCTCGTCCGACCGGCACCGGCGAGGAACTGTTTCATCCCGCGGATTGCCTCGCAGTCGAGGGGGCTCTCGTCCCGGGCCAGGCGCTGCGGCTGCGTGTTCCGGCCGGCGCGATCGGCTTCGACGACCGCAGCCTGGGCCCGCAATCCATCGATGTCGCAGCCACGGTGGGCGACTTCGTGCTGCGGCGCCGGGACGGCCTCTATGCATACCAGCTGGCGGTCGTCGTGGACGACGCGGCACAGGGCATCACCGACGTGGTGCGTGGCTGCGACCTGCTGTCGAGCACAGCCCGGCAGGTCCTGCTGCAGCGTGCGCTCGGCTTGCCGCCGGTGCGATACCTGCATTTGCCCCTTGCCGTGGACGACCGAGGCCTTAAGCTCTCCAAGTCGGGAGATGCGCCAGCCCTCCGGGGACAGGTCGGGCAGGCTGGGCAGCTGGTTGCGGCGCTCGAGTTTCTCGGGCAATCGCCGCCGGCAGCGCTGACACGCGCGCCGCTGCGCGCGATCTGGGACTGGGCACGCGAGCATTGGCGCGTGGAGGGTTTTGCGGGTTGCGCGGCGCGCGCGGCTCCGCAAGTGGCTAGCTAGCGCCGGCACCGCCGGCCGAGGACAGAGCACGATGGCGACGACTGCGGCTGCGAAGACCAGGACGAAAAAGTCGAGAGGCGGTGATGCCGCCGGTGGTGGAGGCAGCGGCAAGGGGCCGCGCGTCATCCGCAAGTATCCAAACCGCCGGCTCTACGACACGGTCGAGAGCCGCTACGTCACGCTGGCGGACATCCGCCGCCTGGTCGTCGAACGCATCGATTTCGTCGTGCTCGACCGCAAGTCGCAGCAGGACATCACGCGCAGCATCCTGCTGCAGGTGATCGCCGAGCAGGAAGGCGGCGGGGAGTCGCTGATGAGCCGCGATTTCCTGTCGCACGTGATCCGCAGTTACGGCAGCGGGCTGCAGGATTTCGTGGGGCGCTACCTCGACGAGAGCATCCAGCTCTTCGCCAAGGAACAGCGCGAGCTGCGCGACCGCTTCAAGAACGTGGTGGGCATCGATCCGCTCGAGACCGTGACCCAGGTGGCGCAGAAGAATTACCAGCGCTGGAAGGCGCTGCAGGAAGAGGTTTTCTCGCGCCTGCCGCGGCCGTTCGGCCGGGACGACCGGGAGTAGAGACTGGCGATTGGCTGGCCGTCGCGGCAGCAAGCGGCGCGATTGCCGTATCCCTGCTCACCCGAGTTAGCCGAGACAAGACGGACTCGGCCACCAGGGCCTGTCCGCGGCGCGCTGTTTTCCGGCCGACAGCGGACATTGGGCTACGGCAGAAACCGGCCACGAGCGGTCCTTCAAGAACGCAGCGACAACTTCCCGGA
>JBAVJR010000348.1:0-2860 GCA_049687855.1 Steroidobacteraceae bacterium
ATCTTCGGCGCGTTCAGGTCGTCGAGCGACAGCACCACCGAGGGGATGTTGCGGAACACGGCGGCCGCGCCGCGGTTCTGGTTGAACGCGTTGACGCGGAAGCGCGCGAGCTTCGGGATCTCGAACGAAAAGTCCGTTTCGTAGAACTCCTCGTACGCCTTCCGTTGCTTGTCATTCATGATGTCGTACACCATGCTGTGCACTTCCTTGTGCGTCAGCGGCGGCATGTTGATCCGCTTCATGTCGCCATCGACACGGATCATGGGCGGCACGCCCGACGACAGGTGCAGGTCGGAGGCTTTGTTCTTGACGGCAAATGCCAGCAGCTGGGCAATGTCCACGGCCATCGTATCGGCTCCCTCTCGCCTGCGCGCCGCATCCGGAACCGGACGGGTCTGGCAGGCCGCCAAAGTATAGATCAGCCCCTCGGACCCCAATATGTTAACCGCTCCGCAGTTCTCACCCGCGGCACTGCAGTTAGTGCGTGCGCGCATCGTCCGGGCCGCCGAACGAGCGGGGCGGGACCCGGGTTCGATACGCCTGCTGGCGGTGAGCAAGCAGCAGCCGGCGACGCTGGTGCGGGCCGCAGCGGCGGCCGGACAAACCGAATTCGGCGAGAACTACGTCCAGGAAGGGATCGACAAGGTCACGGCGCTTGCCGACGTGCCCGGTCTCGTCTGGCACTTCATCGGACAGCTGCAGGGCAACAAGACCCGCGATGTCGCCGGGCGCTTCGACTGGGTGCACACTGTGGATCGCGAGCGGATCGCCTCGCGCCTGAGCGCCCAGCGACCACACGACGCGGCTCCCCTGCAGGTGCTGCTGCAGGTCAGGCTGGCCGACGAACCCGGCAAGGCCGGGGTCTCGCCGGCGCAGGCTCCGGCACTCGCGGCGGCGGTAGCCGCCCTGCCCCGACTGCGGCTGCGGGGACTGATGTGCATCCCGCCGCCGGCGGCAGACCAGGAGGCCCAGCGCCGGCCGTTCCGGCAGCTGCGGGAACTGATGGAGTCACTCGGCGCGGCCGGCCACGCGCTCGACACCCTGTCGATGGGCATGAGCGACGACCTCGAAGCTGCCGTGCTCGAGGGCGCGACCATCGTGCGTGTTGGCACGGCTATTTTCGGACGCCGTCCGGGCTGACCGCGGCGGCAGGAGCAATCACAGCATGACCGACCGGATCGCTTTCGTGGGTGGCGGCAACATGGCGACGGGCCTGATCGGCGGCCTCATCGCGCGCGGCACTCCGCCCGCGTCGATCGTGGTAGCCGATCCCGACGCCTCGCAGCGCTCGCGCCTCGAGCGTGATTGCGGCGTCACGACGGTGGCCGATGCAGCAGCGGCCGTCGTCGGGGCGCGCACCGTGGTGCTCGCCGTGAAGCCTCAGCAGATGGCGCAGGTCGCCCGCTCGATCGCGGACCCGGTGGCAGCCTCGGGCATGCTGGTCATTTCAGTGGCCGCCGGCATCCGGTTGCAGGACATGGCGCGCTGGCTGGGCACGGGCGTGCCGCTGATCCGTGCGATGCCGAATCGACCCGCGCTGATCGGCGCAGGCATCACGGCGCTGTATGCGCTGCCCGGGGTCGACGCGGCATCGCGCCAGACGGCCGAGACGATCCTGACCGCCTGCGGCCCGACGGTCTGGGTCCCCGACGAGGCGCACCTCGACGTCGTCACCGCCGTGTCCGGAAGTGGCCCGGCGTATTTCTTCTTGTTGATCGAATGCCTCGAGGCAGCCGGCATCCAGCTTGGACTGGATCCAGCCACGGCGCGCAAACTCGCAGTCGAAACGGCACGCGGTTCGGGTCGCATGGCAGCCGAAGCCGCCGAGCCGCCGGCCGAATTGCGTGCCCAGGTGACATCGAAGGGCGGCACGACGGAAGCCGCGCTTGCGGTGCTCGAAGCTGCCGGCGTGCGTGGTATTTTTGCCGCGGCAGTCGCGGCTGGCGCGCGCCGGTCCACCGAGCTCGCGCAGGAATTCGGCACGCTCTGACATCAACCCGAACCGGAACCCTACATGCAGGCCTTGCTCTTCATCCTCAATGCGCTGTTCATGCTGGTCGTGATCGCGTTCCTGCTGCGCGTGCTGATGCCGCTCGTGCGAGCCGACTTCCGCAACCCGTTCGGCGAGGCGGTCTTGAAGTTCACGAACCCGCTGGTACTGCCGTTGCGCAAAGTCCTGCCGCCCGGCAAGCGCTTCGATCCGTCATCGCTCGTGGCGCTGCTGATCGTGCAGTTCACGGGCACCGCGCTGCTCCGCGGCTTGGCGGGCGGTGGCTTCGGGCCGGAATCGATCCTGCTGGGCGGCCTGTACGGCCTGCTGCACACCGTGCTGCAGTTCTATTTCTTCGCCGTGCTGCTGTATGCATTGCTCAGCTGGTTCGCGGGCGCCGCCTACAACCCCGCCGCGCAGATCCTGGGCAAGCTGGTGGAGCCGCTGCTCGCGCCGATTCGCCGCGTCGTCCCGCCGCTCGGCGGACTCGACCTGTCGGCGGTCTTCCTGCTGATCGCGCTGCAGGCGCTGCAGATCCTGCTGCGGTGAGCGAGGCGGCGATCGACCCGGCCTGACCGCATGCAGGAGCCACTGCGCCGCGACGGGACGGACTGGGTGCTCGACGTCCGTGTCCAGCCGCGTGCGACTGCACGACCTGGAACGGATTCCTGCCGCACTGCAAAGCGCCCAGTCGCGCGCACGCGCTGGCTGAGCCGCGTGCGCGGACGGCGTCCGGCTCAGGACGCACGGTTACGCTCACCATGAATCCAGCGCTATAGTCAGCCGTGCTCGACTGCGTCGAGCCGGTGCCCTGCGCCACCCTCGCGCGAAGTTAGGGAGGACCCTGCAATGCCCACTCCCGACGCCGGG
>JBAVJR010000349.1:0-7166 GCA_049687855.1 Steroidobacteraceae bacterium
CGGCGACGGTCCGGGGCTGGCCGGGGTCGCGTACGCGGCTTGAGGCCGGTGTCACTGCGGGCGCGACCTGCCAGCGTATAGAGAGGATCGAGTTCCTCCCCTTCGAGCGCGCGCGAACGGCCCCGCGGCAAATCGCGTGGCAGGGCGATCGGGCCCCACTTCACCAGCATCGTGCGGCTGATCTTGAGGCCCGCGGAATCGAACAAGGCGCGGATCGCGCCGCGCGGCAAGGTGCGTTCGCTCGTGACCTTGAACCACATGTTGGTGCCGCTGGGGCCTGCAGGCTCGACGGCGCCGAAAGTGACCGCCTGCCCTTCCACGTCGACTGCCGTCGGCATTTCGGGCCACGGATCTTCCTGGCTCGGTCGCAACGCACGCACGCGGTACTCGACCGGGATCTCGTGATTGTGCCGGGCGATCGCCAGTGCGAACTTGCCTTCGCTCGACAGGATCAGCAAGCCGTCTTCGCCGAAGCCGAGGGCATTGACCGCAACCCAGCGACCGGCATGGAGCGCCGGCAGGTTCATCTCGACGCTCTCGCGATCGTCGCCCGCACGACTGCGCAGCATTTCACCCGCGGGCTTGTGATACAGGATGACCTGCAGCTTGCGGTCCACGGCGAGCAGGCGCGTCACGTCCTTGCCATCCACGACGACGCGTTCGCCCTCCTGCAGCGCGTGACCGATCCCGGCGGGCCGGCCGTTGACCAGGACGCGGCCTTCGCGAATCCACGCCTCGACCTGGCGACGCGAACCTATGCCGTGCTGCGCGAGCAGCTTGTGCAGGCGTTCGCTCAACGGGCTGCTTCGTCCGATGCGGTCGTCGTCGCGCCTTCGGCATCGAGCGTGGCGGGGTCGTCAGCCAGCGCCGCCTCCGCTGCCGCAATCGCGGCCGGCAGGTCGAGCTGTTCCCTGATGTCTTCGAGGTCGCGCAGCTCGGCGAGCGTCGGCAGGTCGTCGAGGCTCTTCAGGCCGAAGTAGTCGAGGAACTCCCGTGTCGTCCCGAGCAGTTCGGGGTGCCCCGGCACTTCGCGGTGGCCGACGACGCGGATCCAGTTGCGCTCGTGCAGCGTGCGCATGATCGTCGTGGCGACCGTGACGCCGCGGATGTCCTCGATTTCGCCTCGCGTGATCGGCTGTCGATACGCGATCAACGCCAGCGTCTCGAGCAACGCGCGCGAGTACCGGCTCGGCCGCTCCTGCCACAGGCGCGAAACCACGTCGGCGTGCTGCGGACGGATCTGGACGCGCCAGCCGCTCGCCACCTCGCGCAGTTCGGCGCCGCGACCTTCGTAGCTCTGCTGCAGCTCGGCGAGCGCGGCCGTCACTTCTTCGGCCGTCGGACGCTGTCCCTCGTCGAACAGTTCGAGCATCTGCTGGACCGAAACGGGCCGGCCGGCGGCCAGCAGCACGGCTTCGACGACGCCGCTCAGGGGGTGTTGGGTCATGATTCGGTGCCTTGCGGGCCCTGCAGGCCCTGGTCATCCATGCCGTCGACCTGGTCCGCCGGGCGGGGGGTGCCGGCACGCACGTGGATCGGCGCGTACGGTTCGGACTGCACGATCTCGACCAGCCCCTCGCGGAGCAGCTCGAGGATCGCGATGAACGTGACGGTGACGCCCATGCGCCCTTCTTCGGCGCGGAACAGCGTGACGAACTCGACGAACGCCTGCGAGCGCATCGCGCTCAGCACTTCGGACATGCGCTGGCGCACCGAGAGCCGTTCGCGGCTGATGTGGTGGTGGGCGAACATTTCGACGCGTGCCAGCACGTCCTTGAGCGCGACCAGCATCTCCTGCAGCGAGACGTTCGGCTGCAGCCTGACGACGCGCAGCTCCACGAGTTCGGCCGAAGCCGGGAACGTGTCGCGGTCGACGCGGTGCAGCTCTTCGATGTCCAGCGCCGCGCGCTTGAAACGCTCGTATTCCTGCAGCCGGCGCACGAGTTCCGCGCGCGGGTCGGCCTCTTCTTCGCCCGCCGCAGCCGGCCGCGGCAGCAGCATGCGCGACTTGATCTCGGCCAGCGTCGCGGCCATCACGAGGTATTCGCCCGCGAGTTCCAGCTGCATGCCACGCATCACGTCGATATACGACGTGTACTGCCGCGTGATCTCGGCGATCGGGATGTCGAGGATGTCGAGGTTCTGCCGGCGGATCAGGTAGAGCAGGAGGTCCAGCGGGCCTTCGAAGGCCTCGAGGAACACCTGCAGCGCGTCCGGCGGGATGTACAGGTCCTTCGGCATCTGTGTGACCGGCTCGCCATCGACCACGGCGAACGGCATCTCGCCCTGCTCGTGCGCATCCGGCACGTGCGGCTCGGCCGGCGGCTGCTGCCCCAGCCCGCCTTCGATCAACTTGAGGTCGGGTCTCGTCATGCGTCGTCCTGCCTCAGCGGTATGCCAGGCCCATCGCCTGCTTGACGTCGTCGATGGTCTGGCCCGCGACCGCGCGCGCCTTTTCACAGCCTTCAGCGATGATGCCGCGAACCAGGTCCGGGTTGTCTTCGTATTCCTGCGCGCGCTGGCGCATGCCCGTGACTTCCTCGACGATCTTCTCGATCACCGGCTTCTTGCATTCCAGGCAACCGATGCCCGCCGAACGGCAGCCCTGCTCGGCCCAGCGCTGCGTATCCGCATCGGAATAGAGCCGGTGCAGGTCCCACACCGGGCACTTCTCGGGATTGCCCGGATCGGTGCGCCGCACGCGCGCCGGATCGGTCTGCATCGTCTTGAGCTTCTTCGCGACTTCGTCAGGATCTTCACGCAGACCGATCGTGTTGCCGTACGACTTCGACATCTTGCGGCCGTCGAGACCCGTGACCTTCGGTGTCGAGGTCAGCAGTGCCTCGGGCTCGGTGAGGATCGTGCGGCCGGTGCCTTCGAGGTAACCGAGCAGGCGCTCGCGGTCGGCCAGCGTCAGGCGTGAATTGCCATCCAGGAGCGCGTGGGCCTTCACCAGCGCATCTTCCTGGCCCTGCTCCTGGTAACCCTTGCGCAGTTCGCGATAAGTCGCCGCGTTCCTCGCGCCCAGGTTCTTGATGGCGCGCTCGGCCTTGGCTTCGAAATCCTGCTCGCGGCCGAAAACGGAATTGAACCGGCGGGCGATCTCGCGCGTGATCTCGACATGGGCGACCTGGTCCTCGCCCACCGGCACACCGATGGGGCGATACAGCAGGATGTCGGCGCTCTGCAGCAGCGGATAGCCCAGGAAGCCGTAGGTGGCGAGGTCCTTTTCCTTGAGCTGTTCCTGCTGGTCCTTGTACGTTGGGACGCGCTCGAGCCAGCTGAGCGGCGTGATCATGGAGAGCATCAAATGCAGCTCCGCGTGCTCGGGCACGCGGGACTGGATGAACATCGTGCAGACCGCCGGGTTCAGTCCCGCGGCCAGCCAGTCGATGACCATCTGCCACGCAAAGCTCTCGAGATGCCGGGTGTCTTCGTACCCGGTCGTGAGGGCGTGGTAGTCGGCGATGAAGAAATAGCAGTCGTACTGGTACTGGAGTTCGGTCCAGTTCTTCAGTGCGCCATGGTAGTTGCCGAGGTGCAGGCTGCCCGTCGGGCGCATTCCGGAGAGCACTCGACGCGGGGTCGTGACGGTAGAACTCAAACGGGTTCCCTGCGACCGTGTCGCGGTATAGTCATATAAATTTCATTGACTTGCAGAACAAACATCGGGTATCACATTAACCCGACTCCGCCTGCAGGCCAGTGGCAACGTGCGATTATACGCAGCCGCCCCGGCCCCGTTCACTCGAACGCGGAGACATCGCCCTTGCCTCGACGCACGATGACCGGCGCGCCGCTCGACAAGTCCACCACGCTGCTCGGCTCGATGCCGCCAATGCCGCCGTCGATCACGAGGTCGACCAGGTGGTCCAGCTTCTCCTTGATCTCCTGCGGATCGGTCGGCGTTTCCAACTCGCCCGGCAGCAACAGCGTCGAACTCATGATCGGTTCACCCAGTTCGGCGAGCAGCGTGCTCACGATCGCGTTGTCCGGGACGCGGATGCCGATGGTGCGACGCTTCGGGTTCTGCAGCCGTTTCGGCACCTCGCGCGTGGCCTCGAGCAGGAACGTGTACGGACCCGGCGTGAAGGCTTTCAAGGTCCGGTATTGCCTGTTGTCGACCCGGGCGTACTTTGCGATCTCCGACAGGTCGCGGCACACCAGCGTGAAGTTGTGCTGCTTGACGTCGACGTTGCGGATGCGCCGGATGCGCTCCATGGCCTCCTTGTCGCCGATCAGGCAGCCGAGCGCGTAGCTGGAGTCCGTCGGATAGACCACGACGCTGCCATCACGGATGGCGGCGATGGCCTGTCGCACCAGGCGCAGCTGCGGATTCTGCGGATGAATGGAGATCAGGAAAGCCATGAAACTCGCCGAGCCGCGGGTGTCACGGCCAAGTTGGTATGATACGCGTCCCTTCGTTGACCTGCCCCGAGCGCAATCCAGCCTGATGCAAATGCTGTTCGACCTGCTGCCGGTCGTGTTCTTCTTCATCGCTTACAAGATGGCGGGCATCTACGTGGCGACGGCGGTGCTGATCGCCGGCGTGCTGGTGCAGACCGCAGTCAGCTGGTTCAGGCACCAGAAGGTGAGCCCGATGCTGCTCACCTCGGCCGTCCTGGTGCTCGTGTTCGGCGGCCTCACCCTGGTCATTCACGACGCGACCTTCATCAAGTGGAAACCGACGATCGTGAACCTGCTGTTCGCAGGCGCGTTCCTGGCGAGCCAGTTCATGCAGGGACCGACCATCGTCCAGCGGCTGATGGGCGAGAAGATCAAGCTCGAACCGGCGTCCCTCTGGACACGCCTCAACCTGATGTGGGTCGGCTACTTCATCGTCTGCGCAGTGCTGAACCTCTACGTCGCGTACAACTTCAGCGAGGACACGTGGGTGAACTTCAAGCTGTTCGGGCTCATGGGCCTGACGATCGTCTTCGCGCTCGCGCAGGGCTACTGGCTGGGGCGCAAGCTCGACCAGGTGGAAGCCGGCGCGGCACGAACGGAGTGAGCGGAATCCCAGCCATGTGGTACGTGATCATCGGCAAGGACGCGCCCGACGCACTCGAGATCCGCAAGCGAGTGCGGCCCGCGCACCTCGAACGCGCCAGGAAGCTCCTCGATGAAGGACGCATGCTCGTCGCCGGCCCGTGCCCCGCGATAGATTCGCCGGACCCGGGACCTGCAGGCTTCACCGGCAGCGTAATCATTGCGGACTTCGCCTCGCTCGCCGATGCGAAAGCCTGGGTGGCCGCCGACCCGTACGTGACGCAGGGCGTGTTCGAATCGCATGAAGTGCGCCCGTTCGTGAAGACGCTGCCATGACCCGGACGGATTCACCCAGTCGCGCGGCAAGACTGGAGGACCGGTTGCGCACGGCGTTGCAACCGTCGGAACTGCACGTCATCGACGACAGCCATCTGCATGCCGGGCATGCCGGCGCGGCCGGTGGCCATGGCCACTTCACCGTCCAGCTCGTTTCGGAACGATTCGCCGGCCTGCCTGTCGTACGGCGGCACCGGCTCGTGTACGAAGCCGTCGGCGACATGATGACCACCGATATCCATGCGTTGTCGATCCAGGCCCTGGCGCCCGGCGAAGGCTCGCTGGCCTGACGACGACGCTTTCTCATTAACGCGTCCACCTGGACGCACTGACGAACCATCCACAGAGGCTCATCGATGCGAAACCTGAAGACCGCCCTCCTGCTCGGCGCCACCCTCGCGCTTGGCACCACCGCGTGCACGAAGCCCGCCGAGAATGCAGTCAAGCCTGCAAGCCCGGCGTCGGCGCCCGCAGCCGCCGAAAAGGCCTCGCCGACGCTCGTCACCGTCAACGGCAAGGCGCTCAATGCGCAGCTGCTCGACACGTTCCTGCAGGCCGTTACCGGCAAGCCCGCTGCCGAAGCGACCACGGAACAGAAGGACGCGTTGCTCGAGCAGCTCGTGAACATGACGCTGGCCGCGCAGGCCGCTGAGAAGGACGGCCTGGCTGCTACTCCGGACGTGCAGTCGCGACTCGACCTGCTGCAGATGCAGATCCTCGCCGAGGCCGCCAGCGAGAAGTACGTGAAGTCGCATCCAGTGTCGGATGACGAAGTGAAGGCAGCCTACGATTCCGAAGTGGCGAACATGCCGAAGGAATACAAGGCGCGGCACATCCTGGTCGAGACGAAGGAAGCTGCGGACGCCATCATCAAGGAACTGGGGGCTGGCGGTGACTTCGCGAAGATCGCGAAGGCGCGGTCGAAGGACCCGGGCAGCGCGGCCAAGGGCGGCGATCTCGGCTGGTTCTCGGCGCAGACGATGGTGAAGCCGTTCGCCGACGCACTGGCGAAACTCGAGAAGGGCAAGACGACCACCGAGCCGGTGCAGACGCAGTACGGGTATCACGTCATCCGGCTTGAAGACCTTCGCGCGCCGAGCGCTCCCGCATTCGAAGAGGTCAAGGACCAAGTGAAGATGTTTGCGCAGCGGAAGAAGCTGCAGTCCTACCTGGACGATCTTCGCAAGACGGCAAAGATCCAGAAGACCGGCTAACGGTCAAGTTTTATTTTTGCTGGCCACGGCCGGTTTCCTGCGAGGGAAACCGGCCGTTTTCATTGGTCCTGTCCGGATGTGCCGAACATGGCTGGGCAGTCGCAGGAGGTGGTCGCCGGAACCGCAAGTCACGTGTCCCAGTTGAGCAGTTTCCGGGTGCTTGGGAGGGTCCCCGATAGATTGAGTCTTTTACTTTAGAAAAGTCAGCTATCTGATTGTTTTTTATTGATATGGTGTAATTATGTGACGAAGTTCACAGAATTCCGGTATTGGCCCGTCTTGGTCTCATTCCAGCCATGCTGGAGTTTACATATGCCTGCCGTGGACGCCCTCGACAGCCCTGGGGCGGCACCTCCGGGCCATATGAGAGTTCCCTTCCAGCCCCATGATCTGGTTGAAATTTGACCGGTTTCGGCACGCCGGCCCCTGCCCGAGCGTCCCTCAAGACGCTCGCGTAACTCCGCGAATATGTTGAAGTCTTGACCGAAGGGGGTCTATGGATATAGTTAACTCGGGGAGTTAACAATAACCGCCAATGTCAGCCGCCATAGCAATCAGTCCGGAGCTGCCCTTGTTGGGGCTAGGAATGAGCGAAAACTTTAAAGCAACGCTCTTGTCTGCGTTTCG
>JBAVJR010000350.1:0-9895 GCA_049687855.1 Steroidobacteraceae bacterium
TTGAGCAATTGCCGCAGGCGGCCGGGGTCGGCCACCACGTTGTCGATGCCGTGGTCGAGGTCGACCTCGAGGCGCACGCCGCGGATCGCTCCCTGTGCACGGTAGAGGTCGCTGACCTCGGTCACCATCTTGTTGAGGTCGACCGTGGCCATCTCCAGCCGCGGCGCACGCGCGTATTCGCTGAACGCGTTGACCATTTCCTTCATCGCCTCGACCTGCTGCACGATGGTCTCGGTCGCGCGCTCGAGCATCTGCACGTCCCTGGGGTCGGTCATGGCCGGCAGCAGCTTGTGCCGCAGGCGCTCGGCGGAAAGGCGGATCGGCGTGAGCGGGTTCTTGATCTCGTGCGCCAGGCGGCGGGCCACTTCGCCCCATGCGGCTTCGCGCTGCGCCTGCAGCATCGCGGTGATGTCGTCGAACACGAGCACATAGCCGCCCGGCGCATCGCCTTCGACCGGCAGCGGCGTGCACGCGCACATCAGGATGCGGCGCCCGGCGGCGCCCGTCTGGAACGTGAACTGCTCGCGCCATTCGACGGCGCCACTCGCGAAGCGCTGCTGGCAGGCTTCGGCGAACTGACGCGCAAGATTCGACGGCTCTGCGCCGGCGCTGCCGAACGGCGCGCCCACGCGCGATTCGATGTCTTCTCCCAGGATCATGGCCGCGGCGCGATTTGCCGTGCGCACGCGCCAATCCGGCTCGAGCGAAATCACGCCCGTCGACAGCCGCGCCAGGATGACCGCGAGCTTGGCGCGCTCGGTCTCCACCGCCAGTTGCGCGCGGCGCTGGTCTTCACGGGCGCGCCGCAGCCGCTTGGTCATGTCGTTGAACGAATGCACGAGGAAACCCATCTCGTCGTGCGACGTGAGGGGCAGCTTGGTGTCGAGGTCGCCCTGCGCCACTGCGCGGGTGCCCTGCACCAGGTCCTGGATCGGCTGCACTAGCCGCTGCGCAGTGAAGATCGCGCCGTACCAGGCGGCGAGCAGCGACAGCAGCAGCACGACCGTCAGCGTGAGGATGAAACTCGCCTTGAGCGGACGCCGCAGGTAGTCCTTCTCGCCGAACTGCTGGTAGGCCGCCTGCACCGTGTCGGCGAGCGCGCCGAGTCGCTCCGCGACGGGGTACATGCTCTGCAGCACCAGCCGTTCTCCATCCGGCAGCGACTCACCGCCGATGGACACGGCCGTGCGAATCAGGTAGCCGCCTTCCTGCTGCGGCTCGAGGCTGACGAATGGCTGCCCCTGTCGCAACTGCAGCAGGACTTCGTCCGGGACGTCCTCGGGAACGATGTCCGAGGAGAGTCCCTTGCTGACCGCGATGACGCGGCCAGACTGTGTCGCGACCGTGAGTTCGATGGCGCCAACCTGGCGGCGCAGGGTCTCCAGCAGGCCCGGCATCGACGCGCCGGCAACGCCCATCTCCTCGGCGATCAGTTCCGAATCCGCGAGGTGCTCGCGCATGCGGACTTCGAGCGCGGAACGCGAGAGCACCAGGGCGTCGTCGAGGCTCCTGCGGATCTCGACGTTGAACCAGCTGTCGATGCCCTTGTTCAGGAACTGCACCGCGAAGAAGTACACGAGCAGGATTGGCAGCGTAGCGAGCACGCCGAAGATCCAGACCATGCGGGCCTTGAGCCGCGAGCCAATGACGTGGCCGCGCCAGTCGCGAATCAGCTGCGTGAGCTTGGTGGCCAGCAGCCCGACCAGCACCACGAGGCCGGCGATGTTGATCCCGAGGATCCAGGGATGCAGCCGGCTGAACTGCTCCGAGTTCTGCGCCGTCTGCGCCATGAACAGGATGGCCGCAAGCCACAGCAGGCCGCCGAGACCCATGGTCACCGCGGCGGCGGCGCGTTTCAGGGTCGCAGCGTCCATGACTTCCAGTTGCTCTCGGCGTTCCAGTCGTCCGTCCAGAACAGCAGCCAGCCAAAGACGTCGGGCGCGGTGTCCATCCCGAGCACGGCCCGTATGCGTCCTTCATAGACTGGCCCGGCGGCCACCAGCGCAGCGTCAATCACCGGCAGTCCGCGCAGATCGCAGGCGCGATCGAGCGCAGCCTGCAGCGAGCCGAAATCCTGCTGCTCGCTGGTGTTGAGGTTCTTGACGAGGTACCGCTGGCTGAGCGCGTGGTAGCTCACCTCGTAGCGCTGCTCGAGTTCGGCAATGCCGTCGTCCGGCAGGTAGCGACGCACGCGATCGACGGTGATTTCGTAGGTGAGCCGCAGCGTCAGGCCGGCTTCGACGGCCTTGCGCGCTGCGTCCGGCAGAGTCAGATCGACTGTCGCGTCCAGTTCGTAGACGCCCTCGTCGAGCACAGCCTGGACGTCGCGGATCCTGAGCTTCGGCTCATCCGCTGCATGCGCGACCGGCACCGCCGTTGCTATTACGCACAGCACCAGCCACGCGGCACACCTCGCCAAATACGGCGATTTGCGCAAGACGGAAGGGCCCCTGTAGCTCATTTCCAACAATCATAGCGGCTTGCCCAGGCAAGCATAATAGAACCCGTCCATGCCGGTCTCCCCGGGCAGGACCTGGTAGCCGGGTCCCGCCCAGCCTGGGCGAGGCGGCCAGCTGGCCGTCAGCTCGGGCGTCAGGTCCAGGGCACCGGGTGTCCGGAGCAGGAACGCCGCGACGACGCGCTCGTTTTCGGCCGCCAGCACCGAACAACTGGTGTACAGCAGGCGACCGCCGGGCTTGACCACCCCCCACGCTGCCGCCAGCAGGTTCGCCTGCTTGCGCGCCAGGGTCGGGATGTCCTTGGCCCGCCGGAGGACCTTGATGTCGGGATGTCGCCGGATGACGCCGGTGGCCGAGCATGGCACGTCCAACAGGACCCGGTCGTAGGGCCGACCGTCCCACCAGCCGCGGACGTTCTCGACATCTGCCGCCATGATCCTGGCCTGCAGCCCAAGCCGCTCGAGGTTGTCGCGGATTCGCTGCAGGCGGGGCTCCGAGACGTCGAGGGCCGTCACGTCCGCGTTACCGTTGGTCCGCTCCAGCACGTGGCAGGTCTTGCCGCCTGGCGCCGCACAGGCATCCAGGATGCGGTCGCCTTCCTGCGGGTCGAGCAGCTCGGTGGCCAGCTGGGCCGCGGCGTCCTGTACGGAGAGGCGGCCATCCATGAAACCCGGTAGTGAACGCACGTCGGCGGGCGGCGCCACCTGTAATGCATCGCGTGCGAGCGGGTGCGGCGTGACCGTGAAGCCCGCGGCCTCCAGCTCGCCCTTGGCCCAGGCCACGTCGCCACGCATGCTGTTCACGCGCACCCAGAGGGGCGGGTGCGTGTTGTTGGCGTCCAACGCGGCCAGGGCGGCGGCCTCGCCACGGTCCGTGCGCAGCGCATCGACGAACCAGCGTGGATGCGCGGTGCGCAAGGCCACGTCGCGATCGATCGCATGCAGGATGTCCGCCTGTTCGCGCTGGAACCGCCGCAGGATCGCGTTGACGAACCCGGCTGCCTTGTCGAACCCGAGCACCCGGGCAGCACTCACGGTCTCCGCAACGGCGGCATGCGCCGCGGTCTCTCCGGAGACGAGCTGGAACAGGCCGATCTCGATCAGCGCCCGCAGCCTTGGCGCGAGCTGGTCCGGTGAGCGCGTCGCCAGCGCATTGAGCACCGCCGCCAGCCGCACGTGCCAGCGCAGCGTGCCGTAGCACAACGAACGCTTGAGACCGCGCGCCGAGCCTTCGTCGTTTTCAACGGCGAGCACGTCGTCGAGCGACCGCCCTTCGTCGAGGACGGCTGCGACGATGATCGCCGCAGACGCGCGTGCTTCCGCCGGACCCGTGCGCGCGCTCATGCAATCACCTCGCCGAAGCGTTCGCCGCCCAGCGGCCGGGAATTGAGAATGTCGCGGGCCTTGAGCGGCTTGCGGCCGGGAAACTGCACTGTCAGCAGCTCGAGCAGGCCGTCGCCGGTGGCGACGACGATGCGCCCGTCCGCTGCCTTGACGACGGTGCCAGGCAAGGCGCGGGGCTCTGCGCCGAATTCTGCGGTCACCGGACGCGCTTCCCAGATGCGCACCTGCGCGTCGCCGAGCTGCGTCTGCGCGACCGGCCATGGCACGAACGCTCGAACCTGGCGATCGATCTCGACGGCAGACTGCGACCAGTCGATGCGCGCCTCGTCCTTGCTGATCTTCGCGGCATAAGTCGCACCAGCGGCCGGTTGCGGCGTCGCGCGTATCGAGCCTCCTGCCCAGCCCTGCACTGCCTCGACGATGGCCTGCGCACCGAGCAGCGCGAGTCGCTCGTGCAGCGAGCCTGCGGTCTCGCGCGGGCCGATCGCGAGTTCGCGCCGCAGCAGCTCCGGCCCGGTGTCGAGCCCGGCGTCCATCAGCATGATCGAGACTCCGGTGCGCTCGTCACCGGCGAGCACGGCGCGCTGGATCGGGGCCGCGCCGCGCCAGCGCGGCAGCAGCGAGCCGTGGATATTGAGACAACCCAGCCGCGGCAGCTCGAGCACCGCCGGCGGCAGGATCAACCCGTATGCGACGACGACCATGAGGTCGGGCGCATACGCCGCAAGCTGCTGCCGCGCCTCGGGCGTCCTGAGCGTGGGTGGCTGCTCGACGGGCAGGCCGAGCGCGAGCGCCCGTTGCTTCACGGCGCTCGACGCGACTTCGCGGCCCCGCCCCGCCGGACGGTCGGGCTGCGTGTAGACAGCAACGATGGCGTGCCCTGCATCGTGCAATGCCTGCAGGGCCGGCACCGAAAATCCTGGCGTGCCGGCGAAGACGATGCGCAACGGTTGCATCAGAGGGCGGGAGCCCGGACGCCCTCGACCCTCGCCGGGCGATTGCGCTTGTCCTTCTCGAGCTTCCTGCGGATGCGGTTGCGCTTGAGCTCGGAGAGGTAGTCGACGAACAGCTTGCCGTCGAGGTGGTCGAGCTCGTGCTGGATACAGATGGCGAGCAAGCCACTGGCCTCGAGTTCGAACGGCTTGCCGTCGCGGCCGAGGGCGCGCACGCGAATCCTTTCGGCGCGGGTCGTCGGGGTGTCGAAAATGCCGGGGACCGACAGGCAGCCTTCCTCGATTTCGAGGCCGCCCGACCGCTCGATGATCTCGGGATTGATGAGGACCAGCGGCTGCGACTTGTCCTCGCTGACGTCCAGCACCACGAGGCGCCGGTGGAAATCGACCTGCGTAGCCGCGAGGCCGATACCCGGCGCGGCATACATGGTCTCGAACATGTCGTCGATCACCTGCCCGAGCTGCGCATCTACGCGCTCGACCGGCGCCGCTTTGGTACGCAGTCGAGGGTCTGGATATTCGAGGATGGTGAGCTTCGCCATTCTTCTGAAAATACTGCTAAAGTTATGTCACGCTTGAATTTAATGACCGACAATGGGCCGCTGAACAGTCGACGCCTGGCAGCGGATTGGCGCGACTGAGACGTGGTCGGCAGCCGCCGCCGGGCAGCCTGGATTATAAGGCGACGGTCGCGACCCCGATACCCGATGGAGAGAGGGATGGATCGTAACCTTCGACCTGAGTCGTCCACATCGTTGCGCCAGCGGCGCTGGATGCGTGCGCTGCTGCTAGCCGTTGCCGTCACGGGCATCGGGGCAACTGCCACCGTTCCGCGGGCTGCCGTCGCGCAAGCCGAGGCGGGCCGCTCGATGTCCGTGCCGATCTCGCCCTCCGCTCCCGAGCGTTATGTCGTCAAGCAAGGCGACACGCTGTGGGACATCTCGGCCATGTACCTCCAGGACCCCTGGTACTGGCCCGAGATCTGGTACGTCAATCCGTCGATCCGCAACCCGCACCTGATCTATCCGGGTGACGTGCTGTATTTCAGCTACGTCGACGGCAAGCCGCGGGTCTCGGTCGAATCGGCCGGCGCTACCCGCCTGTCGCCGGAAATGCGCACGTCCGACCTGGATGGCGCGATCCGCGCGATCCCGTACGACCTGCTGATGGACTTCGTCGGCCGGCCGGGGCTGCTCTCCAAGGACGACGTCAAGAACAAGCCGTACGTGGTCGGCGTGCGTGACCGCCACATCGTCGGCTCCACGGCCAACGAAGTGTACGCACGTGGCCTCAAGGATCCCGCCGCAGGCACGCGCTACAACATCATGGCCGTGGGCGAGGAACTGCGCGATCCGGACGACGGCGACCTGCTCGGCTACATCGGTCACTTCGCGGCGCTGGGCGAAGTGATCCAGTCGACGGGTGCCGTGGTGCCTGGCGACGATTCGATCTTCAAGATGAAGCGCGAAGAACCGCTCACGCACCTGCGCGTCGTCGAGACCGGCCGCGAAATCATGCAGGGCGACAAGGTGTTCCCGGCGCAGGCCGACATCGGTGCGGATTTCGCGCCGTCGGCCCCGTCGAACGAAGCCATCCTCGGCCAGATCATCGCCATCGTCGACGGCATCCATGTCGCCGGCAAGTACCAGGTGGTGGCGATCAACCGCGGCACGAAGCACGGGCTGGTCCCGGGCAACGCGCTCAGCGTGTTCTACCGCGGCGAAATGATGCGTGACCGCTACGACCGCCAGAGCTGGTCCGCCTACACCGCGAACTACGACAAGATCCGGCTGCCCGACGAGCGCAGCGCGACGATCCTGCTGTTCACCGTGAAGGACCGCATCAGTTACGGCCTCGTGGTGCAGTCGTCGCAGATCGTCCGCAAGGGCGACTTCATCGCGCATCCGAAGTACGGTCACAAGGAAGGCGGCAGCACCAACTTCGCGCACTGACGCGACGCTGCACGCAGTTCTCTGCGTTCAGCCCAGATTTGCAGGAGCCTGCCGGGAGTGACGCCCGGTAGGCTCTCTGCTTATGGACGACCAGAAACGCTGGCTGGCGCTGGCGCAGGCGCCGGGCCTGCTCGCGGGACAGCTGCAGGACTGGCTCGCGCAGGGTGCGTCGCCGATCGACCTCACCCGAGAATCGCAAGCGGCGCTCGCGTCCATCGGGCTCGGCAAGGCCGCGATCCAGGCCCTCCTGCAACCCGACGGCGCGGCGATCGACGACGACCTCGGCTGGCTGCACGCCGCAGCGAATCGCTGGCTCGTCACCTGGGGCTCGGCGAACTACCCGCCGCTGCTGGCGCAGATTCCCGATGCGCCGCTGGTGCTGTACGTCGAAGGCGATCCCATGGCGCTGTGCCTGCCGCAGCTGGCGATCGTCGGCACCCGCAATCCAACGGCCCTCGGTCGCGACACCGCCACTCAATTTGCGCTGCACCTGGCGCAAGCGGGGCTCGCCGTCACGAGTGGGCTGGCGCTCGGCATCGATGCGGCCGCGCATCGCGGTGCCTTGCATGCGGGCGCACGCACGATCGCCGTGGTGGGTCGCGGCCTGGATGCCATCTACCCGAGGGAGAACGAATCGCTCGCACTGGAGATCGTCGGGCGGCAGGGCGCCCTGGTCACCGACCTGCCCATCGGCACCCCGCCCCTGAAGCAGAATTTTCCGCGCCGCAACAGGATCCTCAGCGGCCTGGCCGTCGGGACGCTCGTGGTCGAGGCGGCGCTGCGGAGCGGGTCGCTGATCACGGCACGGCTGGCCGCGGATCACGGGCGCGAGGTATTCGCCATTCCCGGGTCCATTCACAACCCGATGGTCCGGGGGTGCCACCGCCTGTTGCGCCAGGGTGCCCGGCTGGTCGAGAGCGTGGACGACATATTCGCCGAACTCGAAGCAATCATCGGCGAAATCAAACGGATTGCGCGGGAAATACCCCCTGCAGGGGCTGATCTCCACCCCCCGCCGTTGGACAAGGAGTATGAAATCCTGTTAGATGCGCTCGGCTTCGAGCCGGCTGGACTCGACATGCTCGTGGCCCGGACGGGCCTGAAAGCCGGTGCAGTCGCCTCGATGCTGCTGATCCTCGAGCTCGAGGGCCGGGTACAACAGCAGCCGGGCGGTCGTTTCAGCCGCCGGTTGCCGGGGAAGGTGTGATGAAGGAAGGCGTTCTCGACATTCTGATCTACCTGTTCGAGAACTACTTCGACGCCGAGACGGAAGACGGCTTCGAACCCGACCGCGAGACCCTGAAGCTCGAGCTGGAAAAAGCCGGATTTCCGGGATCGGAAGTGGAACGGGCTCTCTGCTGGCTGGAAGAGCTGGCGTCCGACCCGGACAGGCTGCACCCGACGCCGACCACGCGAGCGATCCGGGTGTTCGCCGCGCTCGAGCAGGCGCGGCTGGACACGGATTGCCGTGGCTACCTGTTCCACCTGGAACAGGTGGGCATCCTGTCGCCGACGCAGCGCGAGCTGGTGATCGACCGCCTGATGGCGCTCGAGGGCGACGAGATCGACATCGACAAGTTGAAGTGGGTCGTGCTGATGGTGCTCTTCAGCCAGCCCGGGCAGGAGACCGCGTTCTCCCGCATGGAAGACCTGGTGTTCGAGGACCGCAGCGGAGCTGTCCACTGAAGGAAGGGGTTAGGGGATAGGGGTTAGGGGTTAGTCGGAAGGCCAGAGGCGCGATGCGCTTTCTTGCTCACCCCTAACCCCTAACCCCTAACCCCTTGTCTTTTGGCTCTTCTGCCGCGGACCACCGCGGCATGTTTTTTTGAGGGACATGAGCAAGAACCTAGTCATCGTCGAGTCGCCGGCCAAGGCCAAGACCATCAAGAAGTACCTGGGCAAGGACTTCGAGGTGATGGCGTCCTATGGCCACGTGCGCGATCTCGTGCCCAAGGAGGGCGCCGTCGACCCCACGCGCCAGTTCGCGATGCGCTGGGAGCTGATCGAGAAGAACAAGAAGCACGTCGATGCGATCACGCGCGCCGTGAAGAAGGCCGACGCGCTCTACCTGTCGACCGACCCCGACCGCGAAGGAGAGGCGATTTCCTGGCACCTGCAGCAGTTGCTGACGGAAGCGGGGGCGCTCGAGGGGAAGACCGTCCATCGCAGCGTGTTCTACGAGATCACGAAGAAGGCGGTGCAGGAAGCCATCGACAACCCGCGCGAAATCGCCGACGAGCTGGTGAAAGCGTACCTCGCCCGCCGCGCGCTCGATTTCCTCGTCGGGTTCAACCTGTCGCCGCTGCTGTGGAAGAAGGCGGGCCTGTCAGGCGCCTCGGCGGGCCGCGTGCAGAGCCCGGCATTGCGCATGATCTGCGAGCGCGAGGAGGAGATCCTCGCGTTCAAGCCGCGCGAATACTGGTCCATCGACGCGCAGGCGGCGAAGGACGCCGCCAATTTCACGGCCAAGCTCACGCAGCTCGGCGGGCAGAAGGTCGAGCAGTTCACCGTCACGGACGCGGGCGGAGCGGAAGCCGCGAAGCGCAAGCTCGAGCGCGACGCGAACGGCACGCTGGCCGTCGTGAATGTCGAAAAGAAGCAGCGCAAGCGCAATCCGTCGCCGCCGTTCACGACTTCCACGCTGCAGCAGGAGGCCGCGCGCAAGCTCGGCTTCGGCGCGCAGCGCACGATGCGCCTCGCGCAGCGCCTGTATGAAGGCGTCGATTTCGGCGAAGGCCCGGTCGGCCTCATCACCTACATGCGTACCGACTCGGTGAGCCTGGGTGCCGACGCCATCAGCGAGATCCGCAGCGTCATCGGCAAGCTGTACGGCGCCGCCGCCCTGCCCGGCACGCCGCGCGTCTACAAGACGAAGTCGAAGAACGCGCAGGAAGCGCACGAAGGCGTGCGACCGACGTCGGCTGCACGCACACCCGAAGAGCTCGCCGGCAGGATCGAGGCCGACGAGCACAAGCTCTACACGCTGATCTGGCGCCGCGCCGTTGCGAGCCAGATGGAAGCCGCCGTGTTCGACACCGTCGCCGTCGATCTCGCCGCCGGCCCGGGCAACATGTTCCGCGCCAACGGCTCGACATTGCTGTCGCCGGGGTTCCTCGCGGTCTACCGCGAAAGCTTCGACGACGTGTCGCTGAACCCGGACGACGACGAGAACCGGCTGCTGCCCGCGC
>JBAVJR010000351.1:0-1996 GCA_049687855.1 Steroidobacteraceae bacterium
ACCCCGATGCGGCGCTGTACTGGCTCTGCCGCATGCTCGATGGCGGCTGCGACCCGCGCTACGTCTGCCGACGCGTGATCCGGATGGCGTCCGAGGACATCGGCAATGCCGACCCACGCGCCTTGCAACTCGCGCTCGAAGCGGACGAGGCGTACGAGCGGCTGGGCAGCCCGGAAGGCGAGCTCGCGATCGCGCAGGCCGTCGTGTTCATGGCCGTCGCGGCCAAGAGCAATGCCGTCTACGTCGCGTACAAGGCGGCCATGGCGGATGCCCAGCAGAACGGCACGCTCGACGTGCCCATGCACCTGCGCAATGCGCCCACCAGGCTGATGAAGGGCCTCGGCTACGGCGAGGGCTATCGTTACGCGCACGACGAGCCCGAAGGCTACGCAGCGGGGGAGAAGTACTTCCCCGACGCGATGGAGCCGGTGCGCTATTACGAGCCGGCGCCGCGGGGGCTCGAGATCAGGATTGCAGAGGCGCTCGAGCGGTTCCGATCGCTGAAGCGCGGCTGAACTCGGCTACAATTCGCGCTTTCCCGAACCTGCCGACTGCCCGCCATGCTCGACGCCCGCCTGCTTCGTTCTGATCCTGCCGCGGTCGCCGCGAACCTCGCGCGTCGTGGCTTCAAGCTCGACGTCGAGCGTTTCCAGGCGCTCGAGGACCGCCGGAAGGCCGCCCAGGTGGCCGCGGATGAAGTGCGTGCTGCCCGCAATGCGCACGCGAAGAACGTCGGGAAAGCCAAGGCGCAGGGACAGGACATCGCTTCGCTGCTGGCCGCGGGAGAAGAACTCGGCACGCGGATGGCGGGTCTCGACCAGGAACTCGCGCGCGTCCAGGCGGAGTTCGATGAACTCGTGCTCGGCCTGCCGAACATGCTGCACGAGAGCGTGCCGAACGGCCGCGACGAGGCCGACAACGCCGAGGTGCGCCGCTGGGGCACGCCGCGCCAGTTCGAGTTTGCGCCGCTCGACCACGTCGCGATCGGCGAGAAGCTCGCCGACACGGCGATGGATTTCGAGGCGGCCGGCAGGATCTCCGGTGCACGGTTCGTGGTGCTGAAGGGCGGGCTCGCGCGGCTGCACCGTGCGCTGATCCAGTACATGCTCGACCTGCACACCGGCGAGCACGGCTACACCGAGATCTATGCGCCATACCTCGTCGCGCGCAGTGCGCTGGTCGGCACGGGGCAGTTGCCCAAGTTCGAGGCGGACCTGTTCCGTGTGACCTCGGGCGACATGGAGTTCTTCCTCATCCCCACCGCCGAGGTTCCGGTCACGAACCTCGCGCGCGAATCGATCCTCGAGGCGAACACGCTGCCGCGACGCTACGCGGCGCACACGCCGTGCTTTCGCAGCGAAGCCGGCTCGTACGGCAAGGACACGCGCGGCATGATCCGCCAGCACCAGTTCGAGAAGGTCGAACTCGTGCACATCGTGAGGCCGGAGGATTCGTACGCCGAGCTCGAAGTGCTCGTCGGCAATGCGGAGAAGGTGCTGCAGGGACTCGACCTGCCGTATCGGGTCGTCGCGCTCTGCTCGGGCGACGTCGGCTTCGGCAGTGCCAAGACGTACGACATCGAAGTGTGGCTGCCGGGCCAGCAGAAGTATCGCGAGATCTCGTCGTGCTCGAATTGCGAGGCGTTCCAGGCGCGCCGCATGCAGGCGCGCTGGCGCAACCCGGCGACGAACAAGCCCGAGCCGGTGCACACGCTGAATGGCTCGGGCCTCGCGGTCGGCCGCACGCTGGTGGCCGTGCTCGAGAACTATCAGCAGGCCGACGGCAGCGTCGTGATCCCGCCGGCCCTGCGCAAGTACATGGGTGGCGCGGACGTCATCCGCGGTTGACGCGCCGTGCCGGTGCCGCCCGGCTAGAATGGGTTTCCGCTCGGAGAGGTGGCAGAGCGGTTGAATGCACCGGTCTTGAAAACCGGCGTCCCCGCAAGGGGATCGTGGGTTCGAATCCCACCCTCTCCGCCAGCTGACCGCCCATGACC
>JBAVJR010000352.1:0-7257 GCA_049687855.1 Steroidobacteraceae bacterium
CGTCATGGGCGCACCGTCATGAAGGGGTAAGGAATCGGCCTGGTTGTCACATTTCGGCAACGTGATCACCGGATTCTATATGCTATTCAGGCACATCCGCTCGGTCCCGCGGGCCGTGGCGATGGCCGGAACAGGGGTGCCATGGACGCAAAGCTGCGCGCGCGGATGATCAAGGAGGCCTGGTTCGACCGGGACCTCAGCTGGCTCGAGTTCAACCGCCGGGTCCTGGCGGAAGCCGTCGACGAACGCGTGCCGCTGCTCGAAAGGTTCAAGTTCCTGGCGATCTTCACCTCGAACCTGGACGAGTTCTTCATGAAGCGCGTGGGTGCCATGCGCACCCGCGCCTACGCAAGCGGCAACCTGGCCGTCGTCGAGGAATTCAACGCCCACATCCATCGCTTGCGCGATGCGCTGAATCCGCTGCTCCTGCGCCGTGCTGCATGCTTCGACGAACTGCGCCACCGGCTGGTCAGGCATGGGGTGAGGCTCGCGACCTGGGACGAACTCTCGACGGCGCAGCGCGACGAAGCCTGCGAGTATTTCGAGCGCCACGTCTCGCCCGCGCTCACGCCGCTGAGCCTCAACCCGTCGCACCCGTTCCCGTTCATGTCGAACCTGTCGACCTCCTGGGGCTTCGTGCTCAAGGAAGCCGAAACGGGCGAGCGCCTGCTCGTGCGGGTGAAGGTCCCTTCGCAATTGCCGCAATGGCTGCCGGTGCGCACCGGTGTCGAGACCGGGCAGCGCTGCTTCATCTCGCTGCAGGAACTGGTGCGGGTCAACGCGGCCAGCCTGTTCCCCGGCGTCGAGATCGAAGGCACCACGCTCTTCCGCGTGTCGCGCAATGCCGACATCGCGATCGAGGAAGACAGCGACAACAGCATCAAGGAGATGGTCGAGGAGCAGGTGCGGCAGCGACGGTTCCAGCCGGTCGTGCGGCTCGAGTTCGGCGAAGGTCCAAGCAGCGAGATCCGCGACAGCCTCGCTGCGCGATTCGACCTGCGCGAGAGCGACGTCTACGAGCTGCCCGGCATGCTGGACTATTCCGGCCTGTTCGAGATCGCCTCGCTGCCGATCAGCGAGCTGCGCGATCCGCCCTGGTCCCCGCAGCCGCCGTTCGGCATCGACCCCGATACCGACATCTTCTCGTCCATCCGGGCGGGCGACGTGCTCGTGCACCACCCGTACGAGAGTTTCGACGCCTCGGTCGAGAGGTTCATCCGCGACGCGGCCGATGACCCGGACACGACCACAATCAAGATGACGGTGTACCGGTTCGGGGACGATACGCCCTTCGTCCGCTCGTTGATCAAGGCAGCGGAGAACGGCAAGCAGGTGGCCTGCCTGGTCGAACTCAAGGCGCGCTTCGACGAGGAGCGCAACCTGCACTGGGCCGAAGAACTGCAGAAGGCCGGCGACCACGTCATCTTCGGTTTCCGCGGCCTCAAGACTCACACCAAGCTCGCGCTGGTCGTGCGCAAGGAAGGGGACGGCTTGCGCAGCTATGCCCACATCGGCACGGGTAACTACCACGTCAAGACTGCGCGCATGTACACGGACTTCGGCCTGTTCACGTGCGACCCGGTGCTGACGCGCGACGTCGTCACGTTGTTCCATCACCTGACCGGGTACTCGCGCTCACCGCGCTTCGAGAAGCTGCTGGTCGCGCCGCTCAACATGCGGACCCGCTTCGTCGACCTGATCGCGCGCGAGGCCGCCAACGCCCGTGCCGGTCGCCCGGCACGGATCGTCGTCAAGGTGAACCAGCTCGAGGATGGGCCGATCTGCGAGGCGCTCTGCGATGCGTCAAACGCCGGCGTGCCGATCGAGCTGATCGTGCGTGGCTTCTGCTGCCTGCGGCCGGGGATCGCCGGTCTGACGGACAACATCCGCGTGCGCTCGATCGTCGGGCGGTTCCTCGAGCATGGCCGGGTGTTCCATTTTGCGAACGGCAGCGAAGATCCGCTGGCGGGCGACTTCCTGCTGGGCTCCGCCGACTGGATGGATCGCAACCTGTCACGTCGCGTCGAAGCCGTCGCACCGGTCGAGAACCGGCATCTGAAGGAACGGCTCTGGGAAGTGCTGCAGCTGCAGCTGGCTGACCTGCGCAATGCCTGGATCATGCAGGCGGACGGAAGTTACGTGCAGTGCACCAGCAATAGCCGCGCACCGAAAATTGCGCGCGACGGCACCCAGGTCACGTTGATGAAGCGCACCAGGCAGCGCATTCGCCGCTGACATCGGCGGCCTCTCCCGCAGCGGCGGGAGAGTGCTCAGTGCCTGCCGCCTGTCCCGCGGCTGCGACAGAGGGGCGTGCGGGCTCCCTGATCGCAAACACGGTGCAGCGCAAGAACGGTGCCCGAGTCCCGCTGTCGGCTGGATCGGTCGGCGGTGTTGCCTGACCGTCATTTCCCTGTCACGCCGGCGTCACAGGGCGCCGTCAAGGTTCAGAACCTCCGGTCAATCATCACCGCAAGGCCCGAACCATGAAAACAACGCTCGCCGCTGCCATCGCAGCATTGCTCGCTTCCCATGCCGCCGACGCACGCAATGGGCCACCGGCGTGGACCCTCTCGCTGACCCACCTCTCCAGCATCGCGACCGCTTCGATCGGGGCGACGGGCGCCGAAATCGTCGCCTATGACGCGCCGACGACGCGCGCGTTCGCCATCAACTCGACGGATAACGACCTGGTCGTGCTGGACCTCACCGATCCTGCCGCTCCGGTCCTGTTCGACAAGATTTCACTGAACGCGTACGGAGCGGGCCTGAACAGTGTCGACACCCATGACGGCCTCGTCGCCGTCGCGGTCGAGGCGAGTCCGAAGACGAGTCCGGGCCGCGTCGTGTTCGTCGATGCTGCGACCCTGGCGGTCGTCGGCAGCGTCGAGGTCGGCGCGCTGCCCGACATGCTCACCTTCGATGGCGACGGCGAGCGTGTGCTGGTGGCGAACGAAGGCGAACCGATCGATTACCTGCCGGGTTCGGTCAACCCGGAGGGGACCATCAGCATCATCGACCTGCAGCAAGGTGTTGCGAACGCAACAGTGCGCACAGCCGATTTCCGCAGTTTCTCCAGGGCCGAGCTGAATGCGCGGCAAGTTCGCGTCTTCGCCCCCAATGCCACCGCCGCGCAGGACCTGGAACCGGAATACATCACGGTGAAGGGGCGCACGGCTTGGGTGACGCTGCAGGAGGCCAATGCCGTGGCGATCGTCGACGTGCCGACGGCGACGGTGCAGGACATCGTGCCACTCGGCCTGAAGGATCACTCGCTGCCGGGCAACGCGCTCGACCCCAACGACAAAGACGGTATCAGTATCGCGAACTGGCCCGTCTTCGGGCTCTATCAGCCGGACGCGATCGCGAGCTTCAACGTCGGCGGCCAGCAATACCTGGTCACGGCGAACGAGGGCGATTCGCGCTCGAGCGACGACTTTGAGGGCTACGACGAGGAGGTCTCGGCAGGCGACACCGCGTATGTTCTCGATCCGACCGTATTCCCCGACGCGGTCGCACTCAAGTCGAGTACGGCGTTGGGTCGCTTGACGGTGACCACTGCATCGGGTGACACCGACGACGACGGTGACTTCGATCGCATCGAAGTGTTCGGCGGTCGTTCGTTCTCGATCTGGACGGCGGCGGGGCACCTGGTCTGGGACAGCGGCGACCAGTTCGAGCGTTACCTGGCGGACCCGGCCAATGGCTACGCCGCGCTCTTCAATGCGAACAACAGCAGCAATACCCCGGACAACCGCAGCGACAACAAGGGACCGGAACCGGAGGGTGTGGCGGTCGGCAAGGTCGGCGGCCGCACGTACGCCTTTGTCGGACTGGAGCGTATCGGTGGGGTGATGGCGTACGACGTCAGTAACCCCGCCGCACCGGAGTTTGCAGCGTATGCCAACACTCGGGCGCTGAACGGAGTTGCCGGCGACCGCGGGCTCGAGGGTGTAACGTTCGTGTCCGAGGAAGACAGCCCGAACGGCAAGCCGCTGGTGATCCTCGGCAACGAAACCAGCCGTACCGTGAGCATCTTCCAGGTGGATAAGACGAGGCGTTGATCGGGTAACCGCCGCGGCAGGACCCGTGACCCCTGCGTCACGGGTCTTTCTTCGTCGTCTTGCCGCGCTCAGGCCGGCCAGACCAGCAGCACGCTGCGCGCAAGCCCGGCGCCGATCAGTGCCCCCGCCAGCACGTCGGAGGGGTAGTGCAGGCCGAGCACCACCCTCGATGCGGCGATCAGCAATGTGAACGGGACGAGGATCGGTGCCAGTTCCGGCACGTGCGCAGTCGCGATGAACGAGAAGCAGACGGCGTGCAGCGTGTGGCCGGACGGGAAGCTGTACCGGTCCAGCGGAACAGCACCGAGGCAAATGCCGGCGTGCGAGATGAAGGGTCTTTCCCGTACCAGACGGTGCTTGAGTTGCCGGTAGAGGACGGTGCCGACGAGTCCCGCCAGCGCCATCTGCACGGCCACGGCGGAACCCTGCGGACCGCTGAGCGCGAATGCCAGCAGCAGCAGGTACCAGAAGATGCCGTTGCCGAGCCGGCTGACGACGGCGAAGAAATGCCGGACCGGCGCATGCCGGGAACTGCGATTGATGCGCAGGCACAGCCAGTGCTCCGCATTGTCGACGCGGTGCCACAGACCGGTTGCGGCAGGTGCTGCCATCGGACACCTCCTGGTGTGGCACGGCACAAGCGCCGGCCTGGTGTGCGGAGTCTGACGGGCGCATGCGGCGGGGTGATTTCACTTGGATGAACGCGATGTCATCCAGCCGTCACGAAAACGTCATCAATGTCACGGAAAATTCAGCGTTTTGAGTCCGTGCGCGGCGCCCTGGCGGCTGCGCGCAAAAAGGTACCTGACGGAGAGCGGCGACATGACGACTGACGGGAGCAACTGGAACGCGATCATGCAGTACTCGTTCCTGCATGTGTTTGCCAACGACGGCCTGATCGATCGCGAGGAGTTGCAGATGCTCGAGCGACTTGCGTTGCAGGACGGTGAAGTGGACGAGCGCGAGCGGGACGTGCTGGCGCGCGTTTTCGCCCGCATCAATCCGCAGACCGTCGACCCATCCGTGCTGGAGGAGATCAATCGCTTCAAGACACAGTTCCGTATTCCCTGAGCGCGGTGCGCTTCCGGCCAGCGCGTGGGACGCTGATCTCGACCCGTTCCTGCGTCCCTCCCGGTAGACTGTGGCGTGGGGCATGGCGGCCGCGAGTGCGGCGCACGCCCAGCGATCCATCACTCAACCAGGAAAACGCAGTGCATACCAGCACCTTCCTCGGCCGACCTGTCCGGTGCGTTGCTGTCGCGTCGATGCTCTGCCTGCTCGGGGCGGTGTCGTTTGCCGGCCTCGTGCAGGCGAAGACCACCGTCAAGGGCGAATGGGCCGAGGGGGCGCCAAGCCGGCAGTCGTTCACGCGGGTGCTGGTCGTCGGCGTCAGCCCGAACGTCAACCAGCGCTGCGCGTTCGAGTTCTTCATGGCGTCGCGGCTCAAGAGCGACTCCGTGCAGGCCATCCGCAGCTGTGACGCGGTCAAGGAAAAGACCCCGCTGACCCTCGAGAGCATCGAGCAAGCGGTTGCAGCGGCCCAGGCCGACGCCGTGCTGGCGACCAGCCTCGTTTCCCGCGCAGTCGAATCGAAGGAAGGCGGCAGTCGGGATACGCGCGGCACCGCGTCGTACAAGGCGACTGACGCGGGTTTCGCGACCGGGTACGGGTACTACGGCGTCTATGGCGTCCCGGTCATCTACGGTGAGTTCGTGTCGGCGCCGGCGTTTTCGATTGCCGAGGGCCAGGCCCAGGTCTCGTCGCGGTTCTACCAGACGCGGGACAAGGCCCTGGTCTATACGCTGGACACGCAGGCTCGAAAACTCGAGTCGACCGATGCGGCCCTGCAGGAAATTGCCGCCGCGATCGCAGTCAAGCTGCGCAAGGAAGGACTGACGCGCTAGCGGGTCGTCGCACGGATCAGCGGCGGGACGGGCGAACGAATTCGGCGATGCGGCGCGCGGCCTCGTCGCAATCTTCGGGACTGGCGACCAGCGAAATGCGGACACGGCCGAGGCCGGGATTCCCGGACTCCGTCTCGCGCGCGAGGTACCGGCCCGGCAGCACGGTCACGTGTTGCTGCGCGAACAGGCCGCGCGTGAAGGCCTCGTCGTCATCGACGCGCGGCCAGAGATAGAAGCCGCCCGCGGGGATCGCGATGTCCTGTTGCAGCGCCGTCGCGATCACGGGCGTCACGCGCGCGAACTTCTCGCGGTACAGGCGACGGTTTTCCACGACGTGCGCCTCGTCGTTCCAGGCCGGCAGGCTCGCGAGCTGCGTGTGCACCGGCACCGCGCACCCGTGGTACGTGCGATAGAGCCGGTAGCGCGCGAGGAACTTCGCGTCACCCGCGACGAATCCCGAACGCAGTCCCGGCACGCTCGAGCGCTTCGACAGGCTGTGGAACACGACGCAGCGTTCGAAGGTCGTGTTGCCCGCGCGGAACGCGGCTTGCAGCAGGCCCGTGGGCGGCGACGTCTCGTCGAAATACAGTTCCGAGTAGCACTCGTCCGACGCGATCACGAAGCCGTGACGGGACGAGAGTTCCAGCGCGCGCTGCAGGTACGCGTCCGGCATGACGGCGCCCGTGGGGTTGCCGGGAGTGCAGAGGAACAGCACCTGGCAGCGATTCCAGATGGCCGCGTCGACCGCGTCGAGGTCGGGCAGATAAGCGTTCGGTTCGGTGCAGTTGAGGAACCGTGGCTCGGCACCGGCGAGCAGGGCCGCGCCCTCATAGATCTGATAGAACGGGTTCGGCATCAGCACGAGCGGCCGCGAACCACGCGCACCGGATTCAGCATCGACCGCGGCCTGCACGAACGAGAACAGCGCCTCACGCGTGCCGTTGACGGGCAGCACCATGTCATCCGCGCGCACGGTCTGCGCGGGCAGCCGGAAACGGCGCTCGAGCCAGCGTGCGATCGCCTCGCGCAGCTGCGGCAGGCCGAGCGCCACCGGATAACTGCCAAGCGATTCGCCGAGTGCGCGAACCAGTGCTTCGGCCACGAAGGCAGGTGGCGTGTGCCGGGGTTCGCCGATGGATAGCGGGACAGGGCGCAGTGATGCTGGCGGCTTTGCGCCGGCAAGCAGCGCGCGCAGTCGCTCGAACGGGTAGGGCTGCAGCAGGTCGAGGCGGGGGTTCAAGGCGATAGGCTCTCCGGCGTTCGACCCGGTCACGCCGGGCGCAGTGCCTGGT
>JBAVJR010000353.1:0-3377 GCA_049687855.1 Steroidobacteraceae bacterium
GAGCGAATCCGGGTCGAGCGCGCGGACCGCCGCCAGGTATTTCTGGTTCATCGCGTGCGCGGCAGCCAGGTACTGCGGCCCGATCGAATTCGGCAGCTGATCGTCGTAGCGATGGTCGCCGATGTACGTTGCGAGCAGCGGGTTGGCGCGCAGGTTGTCTTCGAAGTAATTCTCGAAGAGCGCGTCGAGTTGCTGCCTGGTGTCGGTCGCCGTCGCCGGCAACTGTGCGCCCGGCGCCCTCGTGCCAGTCGGGGACGGGGGCGCCGAGACACAACCCTGCAAGGCCAGGGTCACTGCGAACGCGAGGATCAGAGCGCTGGTGCGAAGAGACACGTCATTGCTTCCTGCCGGCGGCGAGGCCACGATTATAGTGGCTTCAGCGCTCGACGATCGCGGTGACGCCCATGCCGCCGGCCGTGCAGATCGAGATGAGCCCGCGGCCGCCCCCGCGCTGATCGATCAACTTGGCAACCGTCGCGACGATACGTGCGCCCGTCGCCGCGAACGGGTGGCCCACGGCGAGGCTGCTGCCATTCACGTTGAGCTTCGCACGATCGATCGAGCCGAGCGGCCGCTCGCGACCCAGTCGGTCGCGGCAGAACCCGGCCGACTCCCACGCCGCCAGCGTGCACAGCACCTGCGCCGCGAACGCTTCGTGGATCTCGTAGAAATCGAAGTCCTGCAGAGTGATTCCAGCGTCGTCCAGCATGCGCGGCACGGCATAGGCCGGCGCCATCAGCAGTCCTTCGTCTTGCAGGAAATCGACTGCCGCGACCTTGCCGAACGTCAGGTAGGCCTGCACCGGCAGTCCGCGGGCGCGGGCCCAGTCCTCGCTGGCCAGCAGCACCGCCGCCGCGCCGTCCGTCATCGGCGTCGAATTGCCCGCGGTCAGCGTGGCACTGCCATCGACCGGGAATGCCGGCTTCAGCCTGGCCAGCTTTTCCAGCGAGGTGTCGCGACGGAGGTTGTCGTCGCGCTGCACGCCGTTGAATTCGAACACGAGGTCGTCGAAGAAGCCGGCGTCGTACGCGGCGACGGCACGTTGGTGGCTGGTTAGCGCGAGCTCATCCTGCGCCTCGCGCCGGATGCCCCAGCGTCGCGCCATCAGCTCGCAGCTCTGCCCCATGTTGAGTCCGGTGCGCGGCTCGGCCACCGCGGGAAAGCTGGGCTTCCAATGCCCCGGCCGCAACGAGGCCCAGGGCGCGAGCCGTTGGCCCAGCGACCGTCCGCGCGCGCTGCGCAGCAGGATCCGGCGCAGGTTCTCGTTGATGCCGATCGGCGCGTCGCTCGCGGTGTCGACACCTGCCGCAATCGCGCTGTCGATCTGACCCGCCGCGATCTTAAGGCCGAGCAGGATCGCCGTTTCGAGGCTCGTGCCACAGGCACGTTGCAGGTCGAAGGCCGGTGTGTGCGGGTCGAGCGTCGTGCCGAGCACGGATTCGCGGGTCAGGTTGAAGTCGCGTGCACTCTTCAGCACCGCCCCGGCGCCGACGTCGCCCAGGCGCTCGCCAGCGAGACGGTACTTGTCCGCCAGCGCCTGCAACGCCGCCGTCAGCATCTGCTGGTTGCTGCACTCCGCGTAGGCGCCCATCGAGCGCACGAACGGGATCCGGGCGCCGCCGACGATGGCGACACGGCGCGTGGTGTTTCCGACGAGCATGGAGCGTCCCCGACATTCCCTTGATGCTGTCTAGGTTACCCCTGGACGACCCGATCCTCACTCCGGGTCGCGCCTCCCTGATATCCTTGAATCCCTTCCCCCAAGAGAAAAACCTGCCCCGCGAGGCGCGGAACGCACCATGAGCCACCTGCAGCTGCGAGCGACCGACGGCCACACTTTCTCATCCTACCTGGCCCGGCCGGAGGCCCTCGCGCGCGGCGGCATCGTCGTGGTCCAGGAAATCTTCGGCGTGACCGGCCACATCGAGCGGGTCGCCGAACAGTTCGCCGCCGAGGGGTACCTCGCGATTGCGCCGGCCTTGTTCGACCGCCAGGAACGCGGCGTCAACCTGGCTTACGACGAGGCTGGAATCGCGCGCGGCGTCGGCTACATGCAGCGGGCGGACTTCGGCCAGGTCATGACCGACCTCCAGGCGGCGATCGACGCCGTGGCCCACGCTGGCGCCGTCGGCATGGTCGGCTACTGCTGGGGCGGGCTCGTCACCTACCTGGCCGGCAGCCGCACCAGCATCGCGGCGGGCGTTGCCTACTACGGCGGGGGCATCACCCGCTTCCTCGAACCCGTGCCGCGCTGCCCGATGCAGTTTCATTTCGGCGAGCAGGACACGCACATCCCCCTGGGCGACGTGCAAAAGATCCGCGCCGCGTTCCCGCAAGGCGAATACCACACGTACGCCGCGGGCCATGGATTCAACTGCACGGACCGCGCCAGTCACGATGCGGCTGCCGCCCATCTCGCCTTCGCGCAGACGAAAGAATTTTTCGGCAAGCACCTGGGCTGACACAGGGAAGACTTTATGAAGCTCAATCTCAAGGACCCCACCCTGCTGCGGCAGCAGTGCTACGTCGACGGCCAGTGGCTTGACGCGCGCAACGGCGGCACGAAACAGGTCACGAACCCGGCGACCGGTGCAGTGCTCGGCACGGTGCCGTTCATGGGCGCCGACGAAACACGTGCCGCGATCGAGGCAGCCGCGGCCGCCTTCCCCGCCTGGGCTGCGCGCACGGCCAAGGACCGGTCCACGCTGCTGCGCCGCTGGCACGATCTGATGCTGGCGAACGCCGACGACCTGGCCACGCTGATGACCGCCGAGCAGGGCAAGCCGCTCGCCGAGGCCAGGGGCGAAATCACCTATGCGGCCTCGTTCATCGAGTGGTTCGCGGAAGAAGCCAAGCGCGTCTACGGCGACGTGATTCCGGGCCACCAGCCCGACAAGCGCATCTTCGTGCTGCGCCAGCCGGTCGGTGTCGTCGCGGCGATTACGCCGTGGAATTTCCCGGCAGCGATGATCACGCGCAAGGCCGGTCCCGCCCTCGCCGCCGGTTGCACCTTCGTGTGCAAGCCCGCCATGCAGACCCCTTACTCCGCGCTCGCCATGGCCGAACTCGCGCATCGCGCGGGCATCCCGAAGGGCGTGTTCAGCGTAGTCACCGGCGCGGCCGCGGCCATCGGCGGCGAGATGACCTCGAACCCGATCGTGCGCAAGGTCACGTTCACCGGCTCGACCGAGATCGGCAAGAAGCTCATGGAGCAGTGCGCCGGCACGCTCAAGAAGCTCTCGCTCGAGCTCGGTGGCAATGCGCCGTTCATCGTGTTCGACGACGCCGACCTCGACGCAGCCGTGCAGGGCGCGATCGCCAGCAAGTACCGCAACACCGGGCAAACCTGCGTCTGCGCCAATCGCCTGCTGGTGCAG
>JBAVJR010000354.1:0-5228 GCA_049687855.1 Steroidobacteraceae bacterium
GCGCGGCGCGTATTCGTAGACGGCGGTGATCCCCGCAAACACACCGCAGATGGCCGCGCCGCGCGCCTGCCCCAGCTTCAGGGCGCTGTCGGCGTTGCGGTGCATGAAGACGCGCTCGATGGCGACCTCCTGCGGTCCGTACTGCCGGACGAGTTCCTGCACGCCATCGAAGATCTGCCGCAGCCGGGGCGGAAACGCCTCGCCTCGCGTGCGGATGGTCCCGCTCGCGACGTAGCGGGCGTCACCGTCGCGCCAGTCGATGATGCCGAAGCCGGTCGCCTGCGAGCCCGGGTCGATGCCCAGGATGCGAATCGTCGCGCCGGCCGTCCCGGCCACGCCCGATGCAAGCGTCCAGCGCCGTCCGCCGCGGTTGATTCTCGGCAAATAACCACCCGGCACTGAGCCTGGAAATCGGTCGTCGTATGATAGCGTTTTTCTTCCGGGCACCGCACGCCCGCGAGTCCCGCCGAGCACTCCGACTTGAAGCCCGCCGAGATCGACATCCATTCGCTGGCACCGAAGGTGCGCACCGCGCTCGAGGCGGTGAGCGTCCTCGCGCCGAACGAGCACACCCTGCGCAGCGTCGAGCTGATGGCAGCGCTCGCGCAATTGCAGGCGGACGACGACGTGCTGCTCGCGGCGCTGCTCATACCCCTGCGCCAGGGGAGGCTCATCGAGGAGCCCCGGGCGCTCGAACTCTTCGGTGAAGCGGCCGTGCACATGGCGAGGGAACTCGAGCGCGTCGGCGACAGCGGCATTCCGGCTGAATGGAACCCTGGCCAGCACCTGCGTCCCGAGCAGGCCGAGGGGCTGCGCAAGCTCCTGCTCGCGCTCGCGTCGGACGTCCGCCTGGTCCTGATCCGGCTGGCCCTGCAACTCGTGCGCATGCGCGGCATGAAGTCGGCACCCGAGACCGAGTTGCGCCGGGCCGCGCTCGAGACCCAGGAAATCTACGCGCCGCTCGCGAACCGCCTCGGCATCTGGCAGTTCAAGTGGGAACTCGAGGACCTCGCCTTCCGCTTCAGCGCCCCCGAGGACTACAAGCGCATCGCCGGGTGGCTGAAATCCAAGCGAGCCGAGCGCGAACAGCACATCGAGGACGCGAAGCGCGAGCTTAGCCGCGAACTCGACCAGCTCCGCATCCGCGGCGAGGTCACGGGCCGGCCGAAGCACATCTACAGCATCTGGCGCAAGATGCAGCGCAAGTCCCTGCAGTTCGACCAGGTCATGGACGCACTCGCGGTCCGCGTCATGGTCGACACGATCGCCGAATGCTACGCCGCGCTCGGCATCGTCCACGGCCTCTGGCAATACATTCCCGGCGAGTTCGACGACTACATCGCGACCCCCAAGGGCAACAATTACCGCTCGCTGCACACGGCGGTCATCGGGCCCGGCAGGCTGCCGCTCGAAGTGCAGATCCGCACGCGCGAAATGCATGAGCACGCCGAGCTCGGCGTCGCGGCGCACTGGCAGTACAAGGAGGGCCGCAAGGCCGAAGCGAGCTTTCAGCAGAAGATGGTCTGGCTGCGACAGCTGCTGGAACCGTCGCAGCGGGAAGGCGCGGAGCCCGACCTGCTGGCGGGACTGCAGGCGGAAGTGTTCGAAGACCGCGTGTTCGCACTCAGCCCCAAGGGCGAGGTCGTCGACCTCCCCAAGGGCGCGACTCCGCTCGATTTCGCCTACCAGGTCCACACCAACCTGGGACATCGTTGCCGCGGGGCGCGCGTCAACGGCCGCATGGTGACGCTCGACTACAAGCTGTCGAATGGCGACACCGTCGAAATCATTCCTTCCAAGCAGCCGCACCCGAGCCGCGACTGGCTGCTGCCGCAACTCGGGTTCCTCGCCTCGCCGCGCAGTCGTGCCAAGGTCCGAAGCTGGTTCCGCAAGCAGGACGAGGACCAGAACCGCGAACAGGGCCGGCAGATGCTCGAGCGCGAACTGGAACGGCTGGGCGTGCGCGCCCCGCCGCTGCCGGAAATCCTGGGCGACCTGGGACTCGCGAGTGCCGATGCGCTCTACCTGGGACTCGGCGAAGGCGACATCAGCCTGGCACAGGTGGCCGGTGCGGTGCATCGCCGGCTGCATGAGCGCCAGGAGGTGCAGCGCGGTCCGCGGCTCTCCAAGCCTGCCGCGAACGGCGGCTCGGCAGGCATGGTCATCGACGGCGTAGGCGACCTGCTAAGTACGATCGCGCGCTGCTGCCGGCCCGTGCCGCCCGAGGAAATCCTCGGCTACATCACGATCGGCCGTGGCGTCAGCATCCATCGCGCAACGTGTTCGAACCTGCTGCGACTGCGCGAGGTGAACCCCGAACGCGTGCTGACGGTGGACTGGGGCAGGCCATCTGAGGAGCGGACCTTCCCGGTCGGCATCGTGATCGATGCGTACGACCGGCGCGGCCTCGTGCGCGACGTTTCAAGTGTGCTCGCGGACGAGCACATCAGCATCGAGGCGATGAACACGGTGACGGACGCGGCGGAAGGCACAGCCGCGGTGGACGTGACCGTGAAAGTGCACGGGCTCGAGGAACTGAGCCGCCTGCTCGCGCGCTTTTCGTCCTTGCCGAACGTGATCAGGGCACGCCGGCGGCACTGACCGCCGGTCACCCGTCAACGATTGGGGAAGTCAATGGCGCGTTTGTCGGCTGCCAGGGCCGCCTCGTGCAGCGCTTCGCTCAGCGTCGGATGCGCGTGCATCGTGCGCTGCAGGTCTTCCGTGCTGGCCGAGTACTCCATCGCGAGCACGGCCTCAGCGATCAGTTCGCCCGCCATCGCGCCGATGATGTGCACGCCGAGGATCTCGTCGTCATCCTTCGCCGCAATGACCTTGCAGAATCCGGCCGGTGCTTCCATCGCGCGGGCGCGGCCGCTCGCCATGAACGGGAACGAGCCGACCTTGTAGTCGCGGCCGCTCGCCTTGACCTGCTCCTCGGTCTGGCCGACCCATGCGATTTCCGGGGCGGTGTAGATCACCGACGGGACCGCCTTGTAATTCACTTCGGAGTGCAGTCCAGCGATGAGGTCGCCGACCATCACGCCCTCCTCCTTGCCCTTGTGCGCGAGCATCGGGCCGCGCACGACGTCACCGACTGCCCAGACGTTGCCCGCGCCCGTGTGGCACTCGTCGTCGACCTGGATGAACCCGCGCTCGTCGAGTTTCACGCCACTACCGTCGCCGAGCAGTCCGTCCGTGAAGGGGCGGCGGCCGATCGCGACCACGACCTTGTCGACCGTGACCGTCTGCTCGCCCTTGGCGTCGGTGTACCTCAGCGTCACACCGTCCTTCTTGACGTCCGCGCCGCTCACCTTCGCGCCGAGGCGGATATCGAGGCCCTGCTGCTTGAAGTGCTTCTGCGCTTCCCTGGCGACGGCCTGGTCGGCCATGGCGAGGAACTGCTCCATTGCCTCGAGCACGACCACTTCGGCACCCAGGCGGCGCCATACGCTGCCGAGTTCGAGACCGATCACGCCGGCTCCGATGACGCCCAGGCGCTTCGGCACCGATCCGAACTCGAGCGCGCCCCATGAATCGACAACCTGCTTGCCGTCGAAGGGCAGCGACTTGAGGGCCATCGGCTGCGAACCCGAAGCGAGCACGACGTGCTTCGCAATGAGTTCCTTCTTGCTGCCGTCGGCCGCGGTGTATTCGACGCGGTTGCCGGCGAGCAGTCTGCCGTGGCCCTGCAGCGCGGTGACGCCCGCGGCCTTGAAGAGCCCGGTGATGCCCTGCGTCGACGCCTTGACGATGCCTGCCTTGCGCTTCTGCATCTTGCCGACGTCGAAGGCGAGGCCGGTCGCGGAAATGCCGTGCGCCGAGAACTCAGCATGCGCCCGGTGGTAGAGCTCGGACGATTCGAGCAGCGCCTTCGACGGAATGCAGCCGGCGTTCAGGCAGGTGCCACCGAACGCGTAGGTGCCGTCGTAGTTCTTCCACTCGTCGATGCAGGCGACCTTGAGCTTGTTCTGCGCCGCGCGGATCGCGCAGGGATATCCGGCGGGGCCGGCGCCGATCACAACCACGTCGTACGAGTCAGGCATGGGAACTCCGAATCAGATCTGCAGCAGCAAGCGTGAGGGATCTTCCAGCGACTCCTTCACCGACACCAGGAACTGCACGGCTTCCTTGCCATCGATGAGGCGGTGATCGTAGGAGAGCGCGAGGTACATCATCGGCCGCACGACGACCTGGCCGTCGACGACGACGGGCCGCTCCTGGATCTTGTGCATGCCGAGGATGGCGCTCTGCGGCATGTTGAGGATGGGAGTCGACAGCAATGAGCCGAACACGCCGCCGTTGGTGATCGTGAACGTGCCGCCGGTGAGTTCCTCGAGCGTCAACTGGCCTTCGCGGGCGCGCGTGGCGTACCCGACGACCGCCTTCTCGATCTCCCCGAATCCCATCTGGTCCGCATTGCGCAGCACCGGCACGATGAGCCCGCGCTCCGTCGAAACGGCGACCCCGACGTCGTAGAACTCGTGATAGACGATGTCGTTGCCGTCGACCGCCGCGTTGACGACCGGGAAGCGCTTGAGCGCCTCGACGCACGCCTTGACGAAGAACGACATGAAGCCGAGCCGCGCGCCGTGTTCCTTCTCGAACTTGTCCTTGTAACGCGCGCGCAGTTCGTTGACGGTCTTCAGGTCGACCTCGTTGAACGTCGTCAGCATGGCTGCCGTCGACTGCGCCTGGATCAGGCGTTCCGCGATGCGCGCCCGCAACCGCGTCATGGGCACGCGGCGCTCGCTGCGCTCACCCGCGGACAGCACAGGCACCGGCACTGCTCCAGGCTTCGCGGACGGCGCGGGCGCGGGGGTGGCAGCGGGTGCCGCACTCTTGTCGGCGAGGTGAGTAAGCACGTCGCCCTTGGTGATGCGCCCATCGCGACCCGATCCTGCGATGTCGGCCGGCGCGAGCTTGTGTTCTTCGACGAGACGGCGAACCGAGGGCGCGAGCTTGTCGGAGTCCTTCCTGACCTCGACCGCAGCAGCCTCTGAAGTCGCGCCCGGCTCGGGAGGGGCAGACGCAACGGCGCCCTCTTCGATCACGGCCAGGATCTGCCCGCCCGTGACCGTCGTACCGTTCTGGACCTTGATCTCCCGCAGCACGCCGTTCGCGGGCGCGGGCACTTCGAGGACCACCTTGTCCGTCTCGAGGTCGACCAGGTTTTCGTCGCGGCTTACGGCGTCACCCGGCTGCTTGCGCCACGCGACGAGCGTGGCGTC
>JBAVJR010000355.1:0-3970 GCA_049687855.1 Steroidobacteraceae bacterium
CGCTTCATGGGCGCGGTACTTGCTGTTCGTCCCGCCGGAGGGCTTACGTCACCCTAGCGCTGTGCCCGGCATGGCGCGCTCGGTAGTTTCCGCGATCGGCTACAATCGCCTGTCCCCGACCGTGGAGAGCACATGTTTCCCGCCAGCATGACTATCGCCGGGTTCGATCCCGAACTCGCGGCTGCGATCGATCACGAGCGCGTCCGCCAGGAAGATCACATCGAGCTGATCGCTTCCGAGAACTACGCGAGTCCGCGCGTGCTCGAGGCCCAGGGCTCCGTGCTCACGAACAAGTACGCCGAGGGTTATCCGGGCAAGCGCTACTACGGCGGATGCGAATACGTCGACGTTGCCGAACAGCTCGCGATCGACCGCGCGAAGAAGCTCTTCGGCGCCGACTTCGCCAACGTGCAGCCGCATTCCGGTTCGCAGGCCAATGCCGCTGCATTCCTCGCGCTGATGAAGCCGGGCGACACGCTGCTGGGCATGAGCCTGGATCACGGCGGTCACCTCACGCACGGCGCCAAGGTCAACTTCTCCGGCAAGATCTTCAACGCCGTGCAGTACGGGCTCGACCCGGCCACCGGCGCGATCGACTACGCGCAGGTCGAGCGCCTCGCGCGCGAGCACCAGCCGAAGATGATCATCGCGGGCTTCTCCGCGTATTCGCGCATCCTCGATTTCCCGCGCTTCCGCCAGATAGCCGATGCCGTGGGCGCGTACTTCCTCTGCGACATGGCGCACGTCGCGGGCCTGGTCGCGGCGGGCGTGTACCCGAATCCGGTGCCGTACGCCGACGTCGTCACGACCACGACGCACAAGACGCTGCGCGGTCCGCGCGGCGGCCTGATCCTTGCGCGTCAGAACGACGAGATCACGAAGAAGCTCAACTCGATGATCTTCCCGGGCACGCAGGGCGGCCCGCTGATGCACGTCATCGCGGCCAAGGCCGTTGCGTTCCTCGAGGCGATGCAGCCCGAGTTCGTGGGCTACCAGCAGCAGGTCGTCGCCAACGCGCGCGAGATGTGCAAGGTCTTCCAGCAGCGCGGCATCAAGATCGTGTCCGGCGGCACTGACAACCACCTGTTCCTGGTCGACCTGGCCGACAAGGACGTGACGGGCAAGGAGGCAGACGCCGCGCTCGGTCGCGCGCACATCACCGTGAACAAGAATTCGGTGCCGAACGATCCTCGCCCGCCCATGGTCTCGAGCGGCATCCGCATCGGCACGCCTGCGGTCACGACGCGCGGCTTCAAGGAGGCCGAGGTCGCGCAGCTCGCCCATTGGATAGCGGACGTGCTCACTCACCCGAACGACGAAGCCGTGATCGCCAAGACGCGCGCAGCGGTCGAAGAGATCTGCCGCCGCTTCCCGGTGTACGGCGGCTGAGCGCGGACTGAGCAGGCAGCAGGGCAGGAGACCGTCCGGTGTACTGTCCATTCTGCTCGTTCGAGGAAACGAAAGTCATCGACTCGCGCCTCTCTGGCGAGGGGCAGCAGGTGCGCCGCCGCCGCGAGTGCCTGCGCTGCGGCGAGCGGTTCACCACCTTCGAAACCGCCGAACTCGTCATGCCTCGCGTCGTGAAAAGCGATGCGACGCGCGAGCCCTTCGACGAAGCGAAGCTGCGTTCGGGCATGGTGAAGGCGCTCGAGAAGCGGCCCGTGGCGATCGAGGCCATCGACGCGGCCGTGAATCACGTCTGCCACAAGCTGCGCACGCTCGGCGAGCGCGAGGTCCCGGCGCGACTGATCGGCGAACTCGTGATGGACGAGTTGCACCAGCTCGACGAAGTGGCCTATGTGCGCTTCGCCTCGGTCTACCGCAGCTTCCAGGACGTCGACGCGTTCCGCGAGGAAATCGACAAGTTGCGGCACCGCCGGCCGCGCTCGGCGGAAGAACTGCAGCTCGGGCTCTGGTCCGGTGCCGACGCGCCGCTGACAGTGGCGCCGCCCCCTGCCAGCGGCAATGGCACGCCCGGCAAGAAGTAGACTGAACGCCCCGCATGACAGCCAGCGCCGCCGCGATCGACCACGTCCACATGGCCCGGGCGCTGCAACTCGCGGCCCGCGGGACGTACTCGACGGCGCCGAATCCGGCGGTGGGTTGCGTGCTGCTCGATGCCGCCGGCGCAGTCGCGGGCGAGGGCTGGCACCATCGCGCGGGTCGGCAGCATGCCGAAGTGTCTGCACTGCAGGCGGCGGCAGCCCGCGCACGCGGCGGCACGGCCTACGTCACGCTGGAGCCGTGCTCGCACCACGGACGCACGCCGCCCTGTGCCGATGCGCTGATCCAGGCTGGGGTGCGGCGGGTGGTCGTCGCGATGCAGGATCCGAACCCGCTCGTTTCGGGCGAGGGCCTGCGCAAGCTCGAAGCTGCCGGCATCGTGACGGCTGTCGGCGTACTCGAACGCGAAGCGCGCGAGCTGAATCGAGGCTTCGTTGCGCGCATGCTGCGGGGCCGGCCGTGGGTGACGGTGAAGCTCGGCAGCAGTGCCGACGGACGTACGGCGCTGGCCGACGGCTCCAGCCAGTGGATCACGTCGGAGTCCGCGCGCGCCGATGCGCAGCGCCTGCGGGCTCGCGCGTCGGCGATCGTCACCGGCATCGGCACCGTACTCGCGGACGATCCCGCATTGACAGTGCGTGACGACGCGCTGGACCTGGGCGGTCGCGTGCCGTTGCGCGTCGTGCTCGATTCCCGCGGGCGGCTCGAACCCGACCTGAAGCTGGCGCGGGATGGCCTGCCAACGCTGGTCTTCAGTTCGGACGCGGGCGCTCGCGCGCTCGCTCGCCTCGCGCAAGCCGGGCCGGCGGCTTTGCAGGTCGAGCCCATGCCAGTGGATGCCACGGGGCGCATCGACCTGGATGCGACGCTGCAACGCCTGGCCGCACTCGAATGCAACGAAGTGCTGGTGGAGGCCGGTCCGCAGCTCGCTGGCAGCTTCCTCGCGGCCGGACTCGCCGACGAAATCGTGCTGTACGTCGCGCCGACCATCCTCGGCGAGGCGGCGCAGCCTGCCTTTGTGCTGCCGCGGCCGCTGCGCGTGCTGTCGGAGCGGCCGCAGTTTTCCTATCACGACGTGCGGCGGATCGGGCCGGACCTCCGGCTGACGCTGCGTCTTGTGGAGACCTGACCTCGATGTTCACTGGAATCGTGCAGGGCGTTGGAACGGTGCGTGCGGTCGAGTCGCGCGGCGGCGACGTCACGCTGGTGTTCGACACGGCCGGAATCTCGCTCGCCGACATCGAACTCGGCGGCAGCATCGCCGTGAGCGGCGTCTGCCTGACGGCAACCCGGTTCGACGCGTCGAGTTTCGCGGCGGACGTCTCGCGCGAAACGCTCGCGCTCACGACGCTCGGCCAGCGGGTCGTTGGCAGCCGGGTGAACCTGGAGAAGGCGCTGCTGGCCGGGCAGGCGCTGGGCGGTCACTACGTCACCGGGCACGTGGACGGAGTGGGGGAACTGGTCTCGCGCCACGACGATGCGCGCTCGGTACGCATGGAGTTCCGCGTGCCGCACGAGCTGGCGCGCTACGTCGCCCGCAAGGGCTCGATCTGCATCGACGGCGTCAGCCTCACCGTGAACGGCGCCAGGGGCGATCGCTTCGACGTCAACCTCGTGCCGCACACGCTGGCGGTCACGACGCTGGGAGAGTTGCAGGCAGGCAGCCGCGTGAATCTCGAGGTCGACATCATTGCGCGCTATGTCGAGCGGATGATGCATCCCGACTTGGCCTGAGCCGGGTGCCGGTCGTTCCGCCTTCCTGCCCCGCCCCCTGCTAAACTGCGCGCCGCGAAGGTAAATCTGGCGCTGTCGTTGTCTGATGAAACTCTCTAAAATTCAACGATTTAGGTGCTTTTTATCATGAATGTTCTGAACACGATCGACGAGATCCTGGATGACCTCCGGCAGGGCCGGATGGTCGTGATCATGGACGACGAGGATCGTGAGAACGAGGGCGACCTCGTGA
>JBAVJR010000356.1:0-9784 GCA_049687855.1 Steroidobacteraceae bacterium
GTTTACTTCCTCGCGACGGCCGCGACGGCCTTCCTGGCGGCGTCGGTCAGGTCGGTGGCGACGATCAGGTCGAGCCCGCTCTCGGCGAGCAGCTTGCGGCCCTGCAGCGCGTTCGTGCCTTCGATACGGACGACGACCGGCAGGTGCAGGCCGAGATCGCGCGCGGCGCCGATCACGCCCTCCGCAATCATGTCGCAGCGGACGATGCCGCCGAAGATGTTGACGAGGATCGCCTTGACCTTCGGATTGTTGAGGATGAGCTTGAACGCAGTCGTCACGCGCTCACGCGTGGCGCCGCCGCCAACGTCGAGGAAGTTCGCCGGCGAACCGCCGTAGAGCTGGATGACGTCCATCGTGGCCATGGCGAGGCCCGCGCCATTCACCATGCAGGCGATGTCGCCGTCGAGCGAGACGTAGTTGAGGTCCGCCTCGCCCGCGATCCGCTCCATCTCGTCTTCCTGCGAGGTGTCGCGCATCTCGACCAGCGCCTGCTGGCGGAAGAGCGAGTTGTCCTCGATGCCGATCTTGCCATCGAGGGCGATGACGTCGCCGTCGCCGTTTACGATCAGCGGGTTCACCTCGACCAGGCTCGCGTCGCAGTCCATGTAGAGCCGGAACAGGCCGCGCGCGATCTGCTCGAACTGCGCGACCTGCTTGCCCTTGAGACCGAGCCCGAAGGCGAGCGTGCGGCAGTGCGACCCCTGGATGCCGGTGGCCGGGTGGATTTCGACACGAATGATCTTCCCGGGCGTCTTCGCGGCCACCTCCTCGATGTCCATGCCACCAGCGGCCGAAGCGACGAACGCCACGCGGCCGGTGTCACGGTTGAGGAGCAGGCTCAGGTACAGCTCGCGGTCGATCTTCGAGCCGGTCTCGACGTAGACCTGGTTGATCGGCAGTCCCTCGGCCGATGTCTGCTTGGTCTTCAGTCGCTGCCCGAGCATGCCGGCTGCGGCGGCCGCAACGTCGGCCGTCGACTTGACCACCTTGACGCCACCGGCCTTGCCGCGGCCACCGGCGTGCACCTGGGCCTTGACGACCCAAACCGCGCCCCCGAGGCGCCTGGCGGCGTCGACGGCTTCCTGCGGAGTGGAGGCGACGAAGCCCGACGGCACGGGTATGCCATAGCGGGCGAACAGCTGCTTCGACTGGTATTCGTGGAGGTTCATGGGGCTCGGTCGGCGTGGGACGAAGCTCGGCAGTTTACCCCAAGACGCCTCTGCTAAAGTGCCGGGCCATGGCGCGAGCGCTGCAGACCGAACTGACGGAATCCGGGCGGGGGGCCACCGGCATCGAACTGCCATGGCGGGTGCTGTCGCTACTGAACGTGTTCCGGTTGCTCCTGCCGATGCTCCTGCTGCTGGTCTTCTTCTTCAACGCGCCGAGCAACAGCGTAGGAGCGCAGCAACCCGGTCTCTTCATCAGCGTCGCAGTGGGGTACTTCGCCTTCGGCCTGGTCTGCATCCAGACCATCCAGAGCCGCATACCCTCGGCCGAATGGCAGGCCATCCTGCAGTTGCTCGTCGACGCCGTCGCGATGAGCATGCTGATCCACGCGAGCGGCGGCGTTTCCAGCGGCCTCGCCACCCTGCTCGTCCTGCCGACGGGTGCATCGGCCACGATCCTGCAGCGGCGCTACGCGCTGCTCGGAACGTCCTTCGTCGCGTTGTCGCTGCTGGTGGAGACGACGATCTCATTCCTGCAGGGAGAGAGCTTCCGGGCCGATTTCCTGATCACCGGGCTGACCGGAGCCAGCCTGTTCGCGATCACCCTGCTCGCCGTGCCGTTCGCTGCGCGCCTGCGGGAGAGCGAAGCGCTGGCGAAGCAACGCGAGATCGACCTCGCGAGCCTCAACGAGTTGAACGAGTTCATCGTGCAGCACCTGCGCGAGAGCATCCTCGTGGTCGACGCGAACGACCAGGTCCGGCTGATCAATGAAACGGCTGCGCAGCTGTTGAAGGGCGGCGCGGTGCCGAGCGGCAGTTCACTCGCCACCGTGTCGCCGCGCCTGTCGTACGTGCTGGAAGCGTGGCGCAGGCAGGCGTCGGACCGGCGCGACAACGTCGGCGAAATCGTGGGTGCCGATGGCGGCACGGTGATCCGCCCGCACTTCGTGGCGCTCGCCGAGAGCGGGTTCGGTCCCGTGCTGATCTTCCTGGAAGACACCAGCGTCATCGCCGAGCGCGCGCAGCAGTCGAAGCTCGCGGCGCTGGGCCGGCTGAGCGCCAGCATCGCGCACGAGATCCGCAACCCGGTCGGTGCGATGAGCCATGCGGGCCAGCTGCTGCGCGAATCGCCCGGGCTCACCGCTGACGACCGTCACCTCACGGACATCATCGAGAAGAACGGCGTCCGGGTCAGCCACATCATCGAGAACGTGCTGCAGCTGTCGCGGCGGGAAACGACCAGGCAGGAACGCCTGGACGTGACGGAATGGCTGTCCGGGTTCATAGCCGAGTACGAGCAGACCCTGCAGCTCGATCACACCTCTTCCCGCATCGACATGGATCGCAACGTCGGTCGCATCGACGTCCAGTTCGACCCCTCCCACCTGCACCAGGTGCTCTGGAACCTGTCCGACAACGCGTTCCGGCACGGCGCAGGACCGGGCGCCACGGGCCGCGTCGACATCCGGGCGGGCCGCATCGCGGCCACCGGACGGCCATTCGTCGAGGTGGCGGATCGTGGCAACGGCGTCGATCCGTCGCAGGCTGAACGCATCTTCGAACCGTTCTTCACTACCGGCTCCGGTGGCACCGGCCTCGGGCTGTTCATCTCGCGCGAGCTGTGCCAGACGAACGGCGCATTGCTGCTCTACGAGCCGCGGCCCGGGGGTGGTAGCATTTTCCGCATCATTTTCGCCGACCCGAGCCGCTGGAAGGATTGATGACCGAACGCAAGTCGAACCCGCGCGCGCTGGTCATCGACGACGAGCCGGACATCCGCGAGCTGCTGTCCATCACGCTCGGTCGCATGCAGATCGAGGTCGTGACGGCGGGTGACTACGCGAGCGCGATCAAGGCCCTCGGCCCGGAACGCTTCGACCTCGTACTCACCGACATGCGGCTTCCCGACCGAGACGGGCTCGACGTCGTCGACTGGATCCAGCACCACCGCCCAGGCGTGCCGGTGGCGGTGATCACCGCGCACGGCAACGTCGATACCGCCGTGCGGGCGCTCAAGCTGGGCGCCTTCGATTTCATCTCGAAGCCGCTGGACCTGGCCTCGCTGCGCAGGCTGATCAAGGCGACGTTGAAGCTGCGTTCCACGGACGGCGCGGACTTCGACGCCACGCAACCCATCGTCGTGCCGTCGGGTCTGCGGCTGCTGGGTCAATCGAAGCCGATGCAGCAGCTGCGGCAGATGATCAACAAGGTTGCGCGCAGCCAGGCGCCGGTCCACATCGCGGGCGATTCGGGCACCGGCAAGGAGCTGGTTGCACGACTGATCCACGACACGGGGCCGCGCCATGACGGACCGTTCGTGCCGGTCAACTGCGGCGCGATTCCGTCCGAGCTGATGGAAAGCGAATTGTTCGGCCACAAGAAGGGCAGCTTCACGGGCGCCGTGGCCGACAAGGAAGGACTGATCCGCTCGGCCGAGGGCGGCACGCTGTTCCTGGACGAAGTGGCCGACCTGCCCCTGCACATGCAGGTGAAGCTGCTGCGCGTGATCCAGGAGAAATCCATCCGGCCGGTGGGCGAGACGCGCGAGATGCCCGTCGACGTGCGCGTGCTGTCGGCCACGCACCGCAAGCTCGACGAACTGGTGAAGTCCGGCAAGTTCCGCGAGGACCTGTATTACCGGATCAACGTCATCGAGCTGCGGGTGCCGGCGTTACGGGAACGCCTCGATGACGTGCCCCCGCTCGTCGACATGCTGCTGGACCGTGTTGCCGGCCAGATCGGCGTGACGCGCCCGCAGATCAGCGACGAGGCGATGGACAAGCTGCTGTCGTATTCGTATCCGGGCAACGTGCGCGAGTTGGAGAACATCCTGGAACGCGCCGTGACGCTGTGCTCGAACGATCGCATCGAGCCGGAAGACATCCAGCTGAAACCGGGGCAATTGCTGACGGACCTGCCGGAGATGGCGGGCCGGGAATTCGTCGCCGAGCCGGGCGCCGACGGGCTCGAAGGACAGCTCGAGAGCATCCAGCGCGAGGCCATCATCCGCGCGCTCGAGCAGACCCGCTATAACAAGACCAAGGCGGCGGAATTGCTGGGGATGACTTTCCGGCAATTGCGCTACCGGGTGAAGAAGCTGGGCATCGAGTAGCTCGCTCTCGACGCCCGCGGGGCACTACAGGATGACTGCATGATCAAATTGATAACGCCGCCCGGCATGCTGCTGACCGTGGCCTTGCTCGTCATCTACAGCGCGTACGCATTTCTGATCGGGTCGATCGAGAAGTCGTGGGTGCTGCTGGCGGGCGGGGTCGTGGCGATCGTCGCGAGTTATGGCGCGGCGATGCTCAGGCCCTGGTCCCGGTACCTCGTGTACGCGCTGGCCATCGGCTTCGTCTCGAAACTGGCCCAGTCGGTGATAGCGGCGATCCGGGCGGGCTATTTCCGCTACCAGTTCGAATCGACGAAGCAGGCGCTCTGGTCGTTGGCGCCCAGCCTGCTGCTGGTCGTGTTGTCGTGCGTGTGCTGCGTGCTCGTGTTCAGGCACTTCCGTGCCGCACGCGCCCCGGCGGTTTCACCCGTTCCGGAGCCGGCGGTGCCGACCCGGTCCACCGACGCGTAGCCGCTCCGCTCAGGCAGGCCGGACCCAGAACAGGGTGCGCCCGTTCGGCAATCGTTCCTTGAGTTCGATGCCCCCGCGGGTCGCCAGCAACGCCTCGCAGTTCTCGACGGTATTGTCCGCATACAACGCCTCGCGGCCGCGCGCGATGGCAGCGAACATCGGGTCGGGCGTAGGTACGAATTCGAACAACAGCGAACCGCCGCCCAGCTGCAGGCCGGTCTCGAGAATCTGTTCGAGCGGCACGCCGGCCGTAACGCGCAGGTGATGGCCGACCGCGAGCATCAACGCGAGGTCGAACCGGCCTGCTGCGCGTTGCAGGAATGACTTGCGTTCCGTGTTGCGCCAGCCGCACGCGGGCGTCGGCTGGGACAGGTCCACGACCAGCGCCTGGATGGGTTTGCCGGATGCGCGCGTTCGCGAGTGAATGGCGCTGACCGAGACCTCGTCGAGGTCGATACCCACCACGTTGGAATGGGCCGAGGCCATCTCGCTGAACTCGCCCGTGTTCGCACCGACGTCCAGGACCCAGCGGGCGCCGGCACGCTGCACGACGCGCTCGACGAAGTCGCGCTTCGCCTTGAGGTCCGCGTCAGCGTAGTGAGCGCGGCTGCCCGCGTATGCGCTCCAGTGCGAATGGCGCTGCTCGATGCGGGCCGCGAGTCGTGCCACGGCCTTGCGCAGGCCTTTCAGCGAATGCGCAAGGATGAAGCGGGACTTTTCCAGCTCTCTCTTGCCGCCGCCCGGCGCAACCGCGCCTGTGCTCCTGCCCGCCGCGCCCGTTCCGCCCAGCGCGGCAGCCAGCGCGACGTGCCGGATCCTGTCGGCGCTCAGCCAGCGTCTCGGGCCGAACATCCTTGCGAGCTGCTCGTGCGACATGCCCCGGGCCGGATCCGCCAGCGACCACTGGATCGGGTATCCCGCATCGAGGCAGGCGAGCAAGGGCAGCAGGAACGTGGTCTCGAACTGGTGCCGGGCCATCCAGAGGTTCTGCCCGGCCTGCACAGGTTCGATGGAGGGCACGTCGACGAAGACGGGCCGTGTTCCTTCGAACAGGATGTTCGCGGGAGTCGCGTCCTTCAGCAGGTAGCCGTGACGCAGCAGTTCGTCGTTGACGTCGAGCGTGTGCAACGCGGCATGAGCCAGCATCGCCGCCGACCACTCGGCCGGCACGGATACGAAGCCGATCCGGTCATGCTCGAACCAGTCGCCTGCCAGCGTTCGCAATCGTTCGGGCACGTCCGCAGCAGCGATGCTGCGCGTACCCACGAGTGCGCCTTTCGCGACGAGCGACCGCACGACCTCGGTCTCGAGGAGGGCGCGAAAAGCGGGAGCTTCAGACCCGCGAACGACGCGCAGGATTCGTCCATCCACATCGAAGAGCGACCCGGAGGGGTCGCGAAACGTGCCGGGCATGGATCAGGCCGGCCGCAGTCAGTGTGTGCCTTCGGAATTCGCCGGCTTCGAATCTGCGAGCACAGGCTCCGGCGCCTGGCGCAAGACGACGCGACGGAACCAGTCGACTGCCGCCAGGCGAAGTTGGCGGAAGTAAAACAGGGCTCCCGCAATACCGGCAAGGGCCATCTGGACCACCATGCTGCCGGTGCCCGGATCGATGTAGGCCAGGGCGGGCGTGACCGAGGCTACCGCCAGCACGGTCAGCAGGCTCGCCTGCGCCCGGGCGGTTGAGACATCACTTCGCTTAGTCATCGGTCGACTCCACTTGGGGGACGGCGGCGTTGATAGGTTCGCTAGCTTGGCTTCCGGCGTTCATCCGGGTCCACGACTGCACGAGAAAATCGTGCGGCATTTCTCGAAATGCGTAGGGCCTCGCGTTGGGCGAGGCGAAATGCCGATCCGCGAGCGGCGGCAGGTCCGCGTCGAAGTAGTGACTCAGGATGCGCCGGAACTGGTTCACTGCGGACCCCGAGGACGGCATGAGGTCCGCCGGCGCACCGGGCAGATGATAGGCGCCGAGGTTCGCGAAGCGAATGGCGTAGTGGCCCACTTCACTCAGGCCCCTGGTGAGTCCGGGGCCATGGTCCGACTCGATCACGATGATTGGACGCGGGCCAGGTTTTGCCAGCAGCGCGTCGATCGTCTCGATGATCTTCCGGTTCACGAACTGCAGCTGGTCGCGGTAGCTGTCCCGGTCTTCCCAAAGCTGCTTCTGGAACTCGAACTGGTTGGACACCACGGCGTTGCGCAGGATCCGTCCGTCCTTGTCGAAGAGATAGGGATGATGTGGCAGGACGAAATGCGCGAAGACGAACCTGGGCCGGCTGCTCGCGGGAATGCTTTGCAAAGCACGGAAGTTGGCCAGGTTGCAGTGGGCAAGGTCGACCCCGGCCTTGGTATGGAAGGCTCCCAGCCAGCTGGACTCCGCAACCGCACGCACGAACTCGTCGTTGTAGACGCTGCTCTCGCAGCGGATCTCGCGGTCTGCGTACGGATTTACGGAAGTCGCGCCCCAGGTGGAACGCAGGTGCACGATTTCGTAGCCCTTCTGCCGCAGGAATCGCGCTACTTCGTTGTCCCGGATGGCATCGTAGACGATGGACCGGTCCAGGCTTTCGGGGCCGAGGCGTCCCTCGAACAGGTCGGCCACGTACTGCATGTTGAGCGTCGACACGAGCGACAGGAACGTCCACGCATAGTTGGCCGAACCCTGCGTCGATACCTGCAGGCCTCGCGACTGGAGTTGCCGCAGGAAGTCGCCGTTGTCGAAACTGTAGTACCGGGCGAGGACGTCCTGCCTCGCATAGCCGTCGAGCACGATGAAATAGATGTCGTGCCGCCCGGTCGCACTTCGGCCGGCGCCACTCGCCGTGCCTTCGCGATCAGGCAGAACCGGGCGGGACTTGGCAGCCAGCAACTGCGCGGACCCGATCTGGAATGCCGTGATCGCGACGAGAACGGCCGCCGCGACACCGAGCGCCGTCGGTAACCCGGGTTTCTGCGTCCACCTCGACCGGGCCACCAGCACGGTCATTGTCAACGCCACGACGCCCCACGCGATCGCGACATAGAACCGGGACCGCGGCACGAGGTCCAGCAGGTTGGGGGTCTCGAAATCGCCGAGCAGAAGCGACCCGACGAACGCATCCAGCCAGTTGGCGAAATAACCGTAGCCGAAAAACATCGCAACCAGCAAGACGACCGCGATGGCAGCGGACTGCGCGGATGCCGCGATGGGACGCAAGGCCAGCCAGGCGAGTGCCGCCGCCGCGACCGCAGCGAACACGACTGCGAGCACCGTCGTCAGCTGCGCCTGCCCGGGGTTCGCACCCGCGATGAACAGCACGGGATACGCCGCGAACAGCGGCAGGAACGCCGGTGGCAATTTGCTACGGGCGTTCACGGGTCAGTTGGAAACGCCGCTGACCGCATCACCCGCCTGCGCAGCGGCCGCGTCGACAGGCGGGGCCGGCAGCAAGGTCGACGTGTGTCGATTCGAAAAGTACTTGCGCCACTGTTCGGCAATGACGGGCCAGTCCTGGAGCGTAACTCGCCGCGGCGTCATCAGTTCGCCGGCAAAATGCTCGCTCAGTGCGTCCCAGAGCCGCTGCCCGTCTGGCAGTTCGGGACCGGGTCGGGCCAGCAGCAATTCGCCGCTGCCGGAAGCGATGTCGAAATAGACATACTGGTGCGCATCAGGCCCGGCAGGCAGCGCCGCAAGCAGGTGTTGCGAAGTGAACGCGGCCCGCTCCTTGTAGGCCCGCGCCAGCGGCAGCATGTTGTGCCGGATGAAGATCCGGCTCGAATCGGGATCGATGCCGAAGAAACTCGAGACCGCCTTGGCAGTGCTCACTTCGTCGACAGCGCCGTCCGGCGCCGGGATCACCGCGAGATCGGTCTCCGTGAATCGAATCCGTTCGGGTCCGGCAGGCCGTGTGGGCGCACCTCTTGACCGCAGCACCGGCGCGAGGGACTGGCCGCTTGACTGCAGCGGGGCCGCATCGATGTCGAGCAAGCCGAGCAGGGTCGGCGCGACGTCTTCGGTGGTCGCGAGTTGCGGCAGATCGCGCCCCAAGGCCGCAAAGGCCCCGGCTTTCGCGAAGGAACGGAAACCAAGCAGGATCTTGTACTGCGTCGGTGACAGCACGCTCTGGCCGTGCCCGATGTCGAGCACCTTGATCGGCGATCCGAGACCTTTCACGAAGGCCCCATTCTTCATGAACGAGTCGTTGGGCAGCGCGAGTGCCTCGCCATGGTCGGACAGCGTGACGACGATCGCGTTATCGAGTGCGCCCTTGCGTCTCAGCATCGACACGACCTGGCCGAACATGGCGTCGACCGTCTGCAGGCCGATCCGGTACATCGGTCGGTCGTCCGGGTACTTCTTGACCGACATTCCAAACGGCGTTTCCGCCGTGTAGTACGGCCAATGGGCAGCCGTCAGATGGATGACCAGGAACGTTGGACGATCGAAATGCAGTTCGCGATCGAGCCGTCCGATGTACGTCGCGGGCTCGAACACGGTAGCGGCCCCGCGGTTGCCGTACGAGAACGGAAACAGCACCTGGCCGAGCCGCGTGTTGATGACGACCGACGCCAGTGGCAGTTCGTTGTACGTCCCGATGATGAAGTCCGAGGCGCCGATGGGCGGCGTGACGACCTTGTCGAACCCGTACGACTCGTCGATGTTGGCGAATCGCACCTCGTCCGTCGAATAGATGGTCTGGTAGCCGTGCTGGCGCAGGACGTCCGCGATAGTCGGGTTCGGCACGACCTCGTCGCCGGGCGTGAGATTGTTGCGTGCGCCCGTCACCGCCGGGCTGCGTCCCGAGAGAATCGAAACCCACGAGCCGAACGTGCGCGGCATCGGCGTGGACGCGTCCCGCACGAGATCCGCGTCCTGGAGGAACTCATCGACGTGCGCCAGGCGTCCAGCCTTGCCGCCGAAGCGTGCAAGTTCCTCCAGGCGCAGCGAATCGATTCCGAGCAGGATCACGTTCGGCTGCTTCGACGCGTGTACGCGGGCGAAGACGTCGAAGCGTTCGACCAGCACCGCGGCGCAGGCAAGCATAAAAACCGT
>JBAVJR010000357.1:0-2824 GCA_049687855.1 Steroidobacteraceae bacterium
CGCCGCGCTCGGGCAGCGTCTCGGCAATGCTGCGCCGGTTCCTGAGCGGCACGCGCTCCCGCAGCAGCTCCTGCATCACGCGTACCACGACGGCCATCGGCAGCGTCTTGGGCGTCAACTCCTCGACCAGGCGCGGCGCGCTCTTCTTCAGTTGCTCCAGCAGCTGCTGCACATCCTGGTGCCCGAGCAGGTCGTGCGAATGGTCGCGGACGATCTGGCTCAGGTGCGTCGCGATGACCGTGCCGGCATCCACCACGGTGTAGCCGAGCGCCTGTGCATGCTCCTTGCGACCAGGCTCGATCCAGACCGCTTCAAGCCCGAATGCCGGGTCGCGCGTCTGCAGCCCCTCGACGTGCGAGGCGACCTGCCCGGGATTGATCGCGAGTTCCCGGTCCGGCAGCACCTCGCCTTGTCCAACGGGAATGCCCTGCACGCTCAGGCGGTAGCTGCCCGGCGGCAGGCTGAGGTCGTCGCGGATGTGCACGCTCGGCACGAGGAAACCGAGTTCCTCGGTGAGCTTCTTGCGAACGCCCCTGATGCGCCCCATCAGTTCACCGCCTTGCTTGCGGTCGACCAGCGGAATCAGCCGATAACCGACTTCGAGCGTCAGCGGCTCGATCGCCTGTACGTCGTCCCAGCCGAGTTCGCTCGTCTCGGACGGCGTGGGTGGTGCCGGAGCAGGCGGCTCGGCAGCCTTCGCATCACGCTGCGCAATGTGCCGCGCGGCTGCGCCGAGCAGGCAGGCGAGCGAGAGGAACACCACGTTCGGCATGCCGGGAATCACGCCGAGCACGCCGAGGATTCCGGCGGTCACACCCAGCGTCCTGGGCTCGGCGGCCAGCTGACGGGCAACCTGCTTGGCCACGTCCTGCGGGCGGGATGCGCGCGTGACGAGCACGGCGGCGGCCACCGACAGCAGCAGCCCTGGGATCTGCGCTGCCAGCCCGTCGCCGATCGTGAGCAGCGTGTACGTCTGCAGCGCCGCCGAGAAGTCGAGGCCGTGCTGGATTACCCCGATCAGGATGCCGCCGATGATGTTGATGAACACGATCAGCAACCCGGCCACGGCGTCGCCGCGCACGAACTTGCTGGCGCCGTCCATTGCGCCGTAGAAGTCCGCTTCCTCGCGCACCTCCTGGCGCCGCAGGACTGCCTGCTCCTGCGTGATGAGCCCCGCGTTCAGGTCGGCATCGATGGCCATCTGCTTGCCGGGCATCGCGTCGAGGGTGAACCGGGCGCTCACCTCCGAGATGCGACCGGCCCCCTTGGTGACCACGACGAAGTTGATGATCACGAGGATCGCGAACACGACCATGCCGACGGCGTAGTTGCCGCCGACGACGAAGCTGCCGAAGGCTTCGATGACATTGCCCGCGGCGGCGGGCCCGTTGTGACCGTGCAGCAGCACGACGCGCGTGGAGGCGATGTTGAGGCCGAGGCGCAGCAGCGTCGCCCCGAGCAGCACCGTGGGAAACGAGTCGAGATCGAGCGGCCGCATTGCGCGGACCGAGGCCAGCAGCACCAGCACCGACAGCATGATGTTGAACGTGAACAGCACGTCGAGCAGGACGGGCGGCAGCGGCACGACCATCAGGGCGAGCATCAGGGCGACGACGACCGGTGCGCCCAGCCCGAGGCTCATGGTCCAGCGCAGCGGCACCATGACGGCAGCGTTCATGCGTCAAATCTCATGCGGAATCTCCTCCGGCGCGAGCGACGGTGCCGGTGGGCTGGCCGCGCCCTCGCTGGCCGCCGCGCGCACGCGGTAGACCCAGGCGAGCACCTTGGCGACGGCGCTGTAGAGTCCGGCCGGGATCTCGTCGCCGAGGTCCGTGGTGAAGTAGAGCGAGCGTGCCAGCGGCGGCGACTCGAAGATGGGCACGCCGTTCGCTTGCGCGATTTCCCTGATGCGCGCGGCGACCAGTTCCTTGCCCTTCGCCACCACGCGCGGCGCGCGCATGCTGCCGCCGGCATAGCGGAGCGCGACGGCGAAGTGCGTCGGGTTCACGACGACCACGTCGGCCCGCGGCACCTCCTGCATCATCCGGCGCCGCGCGCGCTCCTGCGCCAGCTGCCGGATGCGGTTGCGGACCTCGGGACGGCCTTCCGCGTCCCTGAGTTCCTCGCGTACTTCCTCGCGCGTCATGCGCAGGTTGCGACCGTGGTCCCAGATCTGGAATGGCACGTCGATCGCGGCGATCAGCAACAGCGAGGCCGAGAGCACCAGCAGGCAGACCAGCATCAGCCAGGTCCCGTGCGACATGCCGCGGACCACGTCCTGCGTCCCGAGCTGCACGATCTCCGGCGTCATGCGCATGAGCAGGACGACGGCCACTGCGCCGACCCCGGCAAACTTGGCCAGTGCCTTCGCCACTTCGATCAGGCCGTGCAGGGCGAAGACACGCTGCAGGCCGGCGATCGGGTTGAGCCGGGAGAAGTCAGGCCCCAGCGCCTTGCCGGAGAACACGAGACCTCCGACCATCATCGGAACCAGCATCGCGACGATCATGATCGGCAGGCTCAGGGCCACCACGAGCATGAGGCCTGCCAATGCATCGTGACGCAGCGCTGCCCCGATGATGCCCTCGTCGCGGACCTGTTCGGCGCTGATGACCAGGGCCTGCTGCAACAGGTCGCTTGCCGCTCCGACGATCACCGGCGCCGCCGCCAGCAGTGTGAGCGATGCTGCCAGCAGCACGGCCGTCGTCTCCAGCTCGCGCGAGCGAGCGACCTGGCCGCGCTCGCGGGCCTCCCGCAAGCGGCGTTCGGTCGGCTGTTCGGTACGCTCGCCCGCTGGCCGCTCTGCCATCAGCCGGCTCCCTGC
>JBAVJR010000358.1:0-1700 GCA_049687855.1 Steroidobacteraceae bacterium
TCGTCATCGGTTACGACAAGGCGTCAGGTAGGGTGCTGCTGCGTTCCGGCACCGACGCGCGCCTGGGGCTGCGCGCGTCACTCTTCGAATCGACGTGGGACCGTGGCGGACACTGGGGACTCGTCCTGCTCGAGCCCGGCACGATGCCCGCGCGCCCGGATCCGGTGCGTTACATGAGTGCGGCGGCAGCGCTTGAGACTGCAGGGAATCCTGGCGCCGCCAAGGCCGCGTATGCGGCGGCCGTGGAACTCTGGCCCAATGCGCCGCTGCCGCGCCTCGGTCTCGGCAACATCGCCGCTGCCGCTGGCGACTGGGCCGGAGCCGAGCGCTGGTACGGCGCAGTCCTCGCCGATGATCCGGCACAGGCCGCCGCGCTCAACAACCGCGCCGAGGCCCTGGTGCGACTGGGATGTCCCGATGCGGCTCGCCTGCTGTTGCTGCAGGGCGTGGTCCACGTGGCGGCCGACGATCCGCTGCAACCCGTGCTGCAGCAGACCATCCGCGACTTGTCGGCCCAGGTGACGACGACCCCGGCCGGTGCAGCAGCGGAGTGCACGCAGTTCACGGTCCGCTGATTCCGGTTGCGGAATTCATTGGCGGGCCAGTTTAGACTTCGGCCCATGACGCTGCGTGAGCGAGTCGAGGAACTCTTTCCGGACTGGGCCCATTGGTACCCGAGCCTGTTCGATGCCGCCGTGGATCTCGGCGTCATACGCGCGCGCGTGTGCGATCCCTCGTCGCTGCTGCTCTCGAATCGACACGCGGGTGTGCGTGCCGCAGCAGAACACGAGCACCGCAAGCGCTGGAGCGCCGAAGAGAACGAACCGGAAGAGTGAACCCCGCCGGGGTTGCCAGGCAGCGTCAGCCAGCCCGGGGAAGCCTTTCTTCACGATATAGCCGCAGGATGAACTGGCCGGACGGTCGCGCCCGCAGTTCCTCGACTTCGGCGCGCCAGCGTGGGTCGCGGATGTCCGTCACCGCCATGCGGCGGCCACCAAGGCGATTACCCGGGTATTCGGGCGGCAATACCGCAAGCGCTCCGAGGCTCGCAAACGTGATGTCGGCGAAAGTCAGCGTCTCGCCGGTCAGGTAACGCCGGCCGTCTGCGAGCAGCTGATCCATGTCGTCGAAGGCTTCCCGCGTCCGTTCCCAGGCCCGGGCTGCGCGTGCGGGCGTCACGCCGAGCATCCGGCGAACTGCGAAAGCCAGGACCGGTCGGATCGCCCAGAGCAGGGCGCGTTGCCAGCGAGGAATCGCGGGCTCTTCGATGCCCCACGAACGGAAGCTCAGGCCGGTGTCGCGCAGCAGGTGGTGGTAGAGCCAGACGCGCACGTCGTTGCCGAGGCGCCGGTCGAGCTTCGCCTCGAGTTCGAGTGCGGCCGGTGTCGGTTCGAGAAACCAGGTGCGGTCGCCGGGCAACCGTCCCGCGTACTCACCCCACAGGTAACACAGGATGCGCGGCGAATCGCCGATGCGTGTCAGGCCGGGTGGAACTTCCAGCCACGGCACGGTGCGGCCCGTCAGCAGGACGCCGAGCACGCCGACATTCGGCACCTCTTCATACGGCACGCCCAGCCGGTCGAGGCACCAGCGGGCTTTCTCGGCGTAGTGCGAAAACGTGATCGTGTGCAGTCGCAGCGGCCGCTCCGGTTGCCGCAGCGCGCGCAAGGAAACGAACAACCGCGCGGCCACGCCGAGCA
>JBAVJR010000359.1:0-1607 GCA_049687855.1 Steroidobacteraceae bacterium
GGGTTAGGGGATAGGGGTTAGTCAGAAGGGCGTAGCTCCGCTTCTGGATAGGCCGCCGTCATCGCCAATGCACGAATTTCGCGCGACTCCTCCGACTAACCCCTACCCCCTAACCCCTTTTCACTGAGGGCACGAAGTGAAGCATTACATCCCATTTTCACGCGTCGAGGGCGTTGCCTCGCGGCAGGCGCACTGCGACTTGCCCGAAGGCACGTATGAACGCGAGATGAGCAAGGAAGGGTTCTTCGGCCCGGCCGCGTTCTTCCACCATCGGCACGCGCCGACGGGCTGGACCGAGTTCGAGGGTCCGCTGCGTCCCCGTGCGCTCGACCTGACGCAACTGCCGCCCGCTGCGGCCAGCCCCTGGTCGGCCGCCGAGGTGCTCGCGAATGCGTCCTGCCGCGTGCGCTTCTGGCGCCTGCCGCAGAGCATGGACAAGCTCGCTCGCAACGCGGACGGCGACGACCTGCTGTTCGTCCACAACGGCGAGGCCGATCTCTACTGCGATTTCGGGCACCTGTCCCTGCGTGCTGGCGATTACCTCATGCTGCCGCGCGGGACGATGTGGCGGCTCGAGATCGTCGCGCCGATCGACGTGCTGTTGATCGAGTCCACCAACACGAGCTACATGCTCCCCGACAAGGGCCTGGTCGGTCCGCACGCGATCTTCGATCCGGCGATCCTCGATACGCCGCGCATCGACGATGCGTTCAAGGCGCAGCAGTCCGCCACCCAGGGCTGGCAGGTCGAGGTCAAACGTCGCGGCGCAATCTCGCGCATCACGTACCCGTTCAATCCGCTGGATGCCATTGGCTGGCACGGCGAACTCGCGCCGGTGCGGCTCAGCGTGCGCGACATCCGCCCGCTGATGAGCCATCGCTATCATCTGCCGCCGTCGGCACACACGACGTTCCTGTCGTCGCGCTTCGTGGTCTGCACATTCGTGCCGCGACCGTTCGAGACGGACCCGAAGGCGCTGAAGGTGCCTTTCTTCCACAACAACGACGACTACGACGAAGTCATTTTCTATCACGCGGGCGACTTCTTCAGCCGCGACAACATCCACCCGGGAATGCTCACGTATCATCCGGCGGGATTCACTCACGGGCCGCACCCGAAGGCGCTCACGCGGATGTTCGAGCAGACCAAGCCCGCGACCGACGAGTACGCGGTGATGATCGACACGCGCGATCCGATCGACGTCAGCGCAGCCGGGCTCGCGGTGGAGTGGGCCGGTTACGTCGACAGCTGGAAAGGCAAATGAAACTCGCAACGCTGCGCAACGGCACGCGCGACGGCCAGCTGGTCGTCGTCAGCCGTGATCTCAAGTGGGCGATGCCCGTGCCGGCGATCGCGCCGACGTTGCAGTCCGCGCTGGACAACTGGTCGCGCATTTCGCCGCTGCTGCTCGAGGCCGCTGAGAACCTCGCCGATGGCGGCGCGCCGGGCGCATTGCCGTTCGATCAGAAAGCAGCGCTGGCGCCGCTGCCGCGTTCGTACCACTGGGCCGACGGCTCGGCGTACGTCAACCACGTCGAACTCGTGCGCAAGGCGCGCAACGCCGACATGCCGCCGAGCTTCTGGACCGATCCGCTCGTGTACCAGGG
>JBAVJR010000360.1:0-3907 GCA_049687855.1 Steroidobacteraceae bacterium
GCTGTGGATGCCGATGACCTGGCCCTCGTAGACCTCGTCACCGTGCGCGCACATCAGCTTGCCGCGCTCCTGCAGGTTGAAGAGCGAGTAGCCCAGCACGGTGCCCTGCCCGTTCGAGATCATGACGCCGTTCTGGCGACTCGCAATCTCGCGCTCGGACACTGGGGCGTAGTGATCGAACACATGGAACAGCAGGCCGAGTCCGGACGTCATCGTGCGGAACTCGGTCTGGAAGCCGATCAGGCCACGCGCCGGGATGATGTAATCGAGACGCACGCGGCCCTTGCCGTCCGGGTGCATCGCCTGCAGCAGGCCGCCGCGGCTGCCGAGCGCCGTCATCACGGCGCCCTGGCTCGAGTCCTCGATGTCGACCGCGAGCACTTCGTACGGCTCGTTCTTGACGCCGTCGATCACCTTGATCACGACGCGCGGGCGCGAGACGGCGATCTCGTAGCCCTCGCGCCGCATGTTCTCGAGCAGCACGCCCAGGTGCAGCTCGCCGCGGCCGTAGACCTGGTACTTGTCCGGGTCGTCCGTTTCCTCGACGCGCAGCGCGACGTTGGTGAGCGCCTCGCGGAACAGTCGCTCGCGGATCTGGCGGCTCGTGAGGTACTTGCCTTCGCGGCCGGCGAACGGCGAGGTATTGACCTCGAACGTCATGCCGATGGTCGGTTCGTCCACCACCAGCGGTGGCAGCGCCTCAGGCGCAGCCGGATCGCAGAGCGTGTCTGAAACCGCGGGAATCTCGATGCCCGCGAACGCGACGATGTCGCCCGCGCTGGCGGAATCGACCTCCGTGCGGTTCAGGCCGTGGAAACCCAGCACCTGCGAGATCTTCTCGGTGCGCGCGTGACCGGTGCGATCGACGACCGTGACCGTCTGGCCACGCCTGATGACGCCGCGCTTGATGCGGCCGATGCCGATCGCGCCGACATAGCTCGAGTAATCGAGCTGCGAGACCTGCAGCTGCAGCGGGCCGTCCGGATCGACATCCGGCGGCGAGCAGTGCCTGATGATCGTCTCGAACAGCACCTTCATGTCGCCGCCGCGGTGGGCGGGATCGTAGGTCGCGAAACCCTGGATGGCCGACGCGTAGACGACCGGGAAATCGAGCTGTGCCTCGGTGGCGCCGAGGCGGTCGAACAGGTCGAACGTCTGGTCCAGCACCCAGTTGGGGCGGGCCTCGTGACGGTCGATCTTGTTGATGACCACGATCGGCCGCAGGCCGTGCGCGAACGCCTTCTGCGTGACGAACCGCGTCTGCGGCATCGGGCCGTCGAGGGCGTCGACCAGCAGCAGCACGGTGTCGACCATCGACAGCACGCGCTCCACTTCGCCGCCGAAGTCGGCGTGGCCCGGGGTGTCGACGATGTTGATGCGGTACTCGTTCCACTTGATGGCCGTGTTCTTGGCCAGGATGGTGATGCCGCGCTCTTTTTCGAGCACGTTCGAGTCCATGACGCGTTCGGGGACGACCGTGCGGGCGTCGAACGTGCCGGATTGCTTCAGGAGCTGGTCGACAAGGGTGGTCTTGCCGTGGTCAACATGCGCGATGATCGCGATGTTGCGGAGGTAATGCGTGGGATTCGAGGACACTTGCTGAGCCGGGGCCGCGGGGCAGAAAAAGGGCGCGAAGTATAGCGGATCCCGCCGCGGCCTGCTGCAGTGCAGAAAACGGCGCGAGTGCGGCCCGGCGCGATTCGAGCGGCCCCTGCTCGCGCGTCAGCAGGCGAGGGAAAACCCGCGGGAGGTTCGCAGGGTTACTTCGGCTCTTGCGCTGGCAGCGACTGGACCGCCTGGCCGGTCGAGTCCCTGGGCGGGGTTGCCTTCTGCGCCGGCGGCGGGTCGCCGATCACGATGGGAATCGCGAAGGCGCGCGTCTCCGTCTGCACTTTCGTCGACACCTTGGCGATGACGCCGATGTAATAAAGGCCCGGGTTGTCGCCCGTGACGAGCATCCTGCTCGAATACGGCTGCCCGGGTTCGACCGGCGCAAACGACGCCGTCTGCTCGCCGACGATCGTGAGGCCGGGCGCTTCGGTGATTTCCGTCTCGAGTTTGTCGGCCGGAAGCCGTACGTTGAAGGTCATTTCGACCTCGAACGGCTGGCCCAATGCGGGTTTCGCCAGCACGTCGTACTTCATGTCGACCGGCGCCGTGGTCTTGCCGTCCGCGACCGCCGAGGCGAGCCGCTCGTGTTTCTCTTCCGCATTGGCGGGCGGAGCAGCCGCAGCGGTCTGACTCGCTTTGGCCCTCTCGGCCTTCGCGACGGCCACCCGGTCGTCGTTCCCGCCGCCACAGGCCGTCAAGAACGCTCCGGCCAGGAGCGCCGCGGCGGCGGTGAGGGCCACACGCCGGAGACCGGTGGTCTGGACATCGCTGTTCAACGTCATGTGCATGCCTGCCTCTGGATTCAGTGGGGGCGCATCAGCCCGTGACCGATACATTGAAACACGTGTTGCCGCGCCGTTCCCCGGCCGAGTATGACGGATCGATGTGGCTCCACTCGTAGACCTCGATCACGTATTCGCCCGGCTCGAGCGTCCGCGTGAGCGCTTCGTCACCGCTCGCTGAACTGTCCGCGATGCCGAGGAAGCCGTTGTTGTACAGGACGATGTCCGGATCAGGCGGCGGGAGAAACGGGGCTGTCGAGCCGGTCGACGTGTATTGTGCGCGGACCGTGACCGAACGCGTGGCCGCAATCGAGAACCGGAGGAACAGCCGGTTGCCGATCTTGTTGTAGGTGCCGGCAGCGGTCGTGCCGCAAACGGACTGCACCCCGCCGTTCAGCGTGAGTTGCGTGTAAATCGGCAGGGCCTGCGGCAACGAACCGCTGTTCGTTTCACCCGTGCCCCAATCGTCCGTCGCCTGGATGCTCTGCGAGGTGACGAGCGTGTCGATACCCGCGACCGGCGCCCCCGTTCGTCCTTTCAGGTAGGCGACGAACGGATAAGCACTGGTCAGCGCCGGACCGTTGCGGAGCGGACCTGCAAGCGCCTCGTACAGCGCGCGGTAGCCAAGCTCGACGGCATCCGAGCCATCGGTCGCCGCGTCGTACAGGTCCCAGGTGACGGACTGGATCGAGCCCTCGTTGTACCAGCCCGCCGGCGATGCGGCGTTGCTCTCCATGCTGAAGGAAAAACGCCGTCCCTGCTGCGAACCCAGCGAGTCGCTGTAGAGCGGGTCGTTCAGCACCATCGCCGAAAATGCATTGGCAAAGCCTTCGCTGAAAGCAAGCCGCAGGTCGAGCCGTTCATTCGGCGAATGCGGGCCGCCCGGCGTATCGGTGCGGCTGATGGTGTCCTCGAGGAAATGCTGGAATTCGTGCACCAGCACATGCTGGTCGTACTCGTCCGTGTCGACGTTTTCGTCGCCGAGCACGTAGATGCCCGCGGCGGGTCCGTCGGTCGATGCGGTTCGGTATAGCGTGGACTCGATCTGTCCCAACGTCACGTCGCCCGCAGACGAATTGTTCTGCGGGCTCCAGAACACATCGAGCCCCGGCAGATCGAGCGTCGAGTTGCCGTTGTCGACGACGAAATTTGCGGCCGCCAGCAGCGTATCGAGGATCGCGAACGGTGCCGCGGCGCGGCTGCCGGTGTAGCCCGTGCCGCCCCAGCCCGAACCGGCAAGCAGGTTCTTCGTCTGGCTTGCCGTCCCGGTGTTGAAGACGGCACTGTCGAGCACATAGAGCGCGTTGCCGTTGGTGTTGTCGAGCACACGAATGCTGCGCACCGGTGTCGTGGTTCTGCTTGACAGCGCCTTGACGCGCAACAACAGCACGTTGGTGTTGGCCGGCGCGGTGAGTGCGTAGTTGCCATTGCTGTCGGTCGTGGTCGTCGCAAGCGTGTTGCCGCTGGACTGGATAAGTTCGACGACTGCGTCGCGTATCGGATGTGCCGTGGTG
>JBAVJR010000361.1:0-2864 GCA_049687855.1 Steroidobacteraceae bacterium
GGGCACCATCGGGCTGCAGTACATCGTGCGCGGCGGCAAAGACCGACGCGTGTACGCGAAGGATCTCGTTACCGGGGGTTTGTACGCGCACACCCGCAATCCGATGTACGTCGGCAACATGCTGATCCTGATCGGCCTCGCCGTCGCCTCGAATTCCTGGACCTGCGTCGCCGTGGCGATCCCGTTCTACGCGTTCGTATGCGCCGCGATCGTGGCCGCGGAGGAGCGTTACCTGCGGGGCCGGTTCGGCGCCGATTTCGACACGTACTGTCACGACGTGCCGCGCTGGCTGCCGCGCCTGCCGGGCATCGGCGCGACGCTCGCAGACCACAGCTTCAACTGGCGGCGGGTCGTGCTCAAGGAATACGGCACGCCGACCGGTTGGGTCCTGGCCTGGGGCGTACTCGTCGTCTGGAATCTCACCCGACCCGACGGCGGCACGGACGCCCATCCCTCGGCCGTGGTTGCCGTCGCCGTCATCGTGGCTGCGATGCTGGTGTTCTGGATCTTCGCGCGGATCGTCAAGAAATCACACCGCTGGGGCAACGTGTGAGCGACCTGACGTCGCGCAGCGCTGTGCCGCAAGCGATTCCGCCCGAGCCACGGCTGGAAGCACTGCAGGCGCTGCGCCTCCGCATCGACGAGCAGGACCTCAACATCCTGGGTGCCATCGAGCAGCGCGGTCGCATCGTCGAGGAGATTCTGGCGCTCAAGCAGTCGGCCGGCTTTCCGGCGTTCGACGCGATTCGCGAACGCCAGCTGCTGCAGCGGCTGCATGCCATGTATCGCGGTCCCTACCCGTGGCAGGACGTGGAGCAAGTGTTCCGCACGCTGCTGGAGATGTCGCGGACTTTGCCGGTGCCGACGCGCTGACCCTGTGTCGCCGATGTCGCAGCAGCGCACTGGCACGGGAGCACCCTTCCCATGGGGCCAGGTGTAGACCGAGGGCGACTCGTCGTCGCCTGCGTTGCGCTGATCGTCGCGTTCGGTCTCCTGGGAAGTCGCAGCATCTGGGATCCGGACGAAGGGCGCTACACCAACGTGGCGCTGAACATGCTCGACAGCGGCGATTGGATCAATCCGCAGCGCAACGACGACGTGGGACATTGGACCAAGCCGCCGCTGACATACTGGGCGATTGCCGCAAGCATCGAACTGTTCGGTCGCAATGCATGGGCGGCGCGCCTGCCGATCGTCCTCGCATATCTGCTGAGCGTGGCGCTCACCTGGCGGCTGGCACGGCGCCTGGCGCCCGGAGCAGAGCCGGTGGCCGCGCTGGCCTTTGCCACCATGCTCTTGCCGGCACTGGCGTCCCAGCTGATCACGACCGACTTCCTGTTGGCCGCGTTCGAGGCGCTGGCAATCACGGCCTATGTCGAAGGTCGTTTCGGGGCGTCAGAGCGACGATTCAGTTGGTGGCTGGCGATGTGGGCCGCGCTTGGATTAGCGTTCCTGACCAAGGGGCCGCCCGCGCTGCTGCCGCTCATCGCGGTACTGATCTTCGAGTGCCTGGCGCCGGCTCGGATGACGCATCGACGTCGGCTGTTCGCTGCGGCCGTCGCATTCCTGGCGGTGGCCGTTCCGTGGTACGCCGCGGTCAGTGTCCGCCATCCGGGCTTGCTTCAGTATTTCCTCGGCGCCGAGGTGGTCGGCCGAGTGGCCAGCGACCAATTCGGACGCAATGGCGAGTGGTACGGTTGGGCGCTGGTCTATGTGCCGACGCTGCTCGTGGGTGCGTTGCCGTGGACGGCGACGTTGGTTCGGTGGGTGCGCACACTGCCGACCAAGGTCAGGCGTTGGCGAGTCTGCGCCGAGCGACTGGCCGACTCCGAGGAACTGTTACTGGCGCTTTGGGTTCTGGTGCCGCTCGTGGTGTTCTGCGTTTCGCGCTCGCGACTATCGCTTTATCTCCTCCCACTGTTCGTACCGATCGCTCTACTCATCGCCCGACAGTGGCAATCCGAGCGGCACGCGTTTCCGTCGCTGCGTTGGACAGTCGTGACTGTCGCCGGACTCACCGGGCTTCGGGTTGCAATGATTCTCTGGCCCGCGCCGCAGAATGCCGCGGAGTGGGCCGCGGAGATCCAGAAGCGATCGACGGGTCCGGTGACCGAGGTCGTGTTCATCAACGACATGGCGCGTTACGGGCTCAAGCTGCATCTAGACGCGGAGGTGGAGCGTGTCTCGATTGCATCCGTGACCGGGACAGGGTTCAACCCGCTTTTCGACGAGACCCTGGTGAAGGAGTTGGCCGAAGCAGAGCCCGGCGTGGTGTACGTCACGCAGGAAAAGCACTGGCCAACCCTGGAACGCGACATCAAGGCGCTTGGATACCGGCACGTCCTGCTCGGCGAGCCCTACCGCAACCGCATCCTCTTCACTATCGCCGTCCCCTGACGTAGGACCTCGGAGCAAGCAGATGGACAAGGTTTTGCACATGGCCTTTGGACTGACCATCACGCCATGGAAGCTGATCGGCTACCTCGGCGTCGCCCTGTTCGCCGGGCGCTGGTTCGTCCAGATGCACTACTCACGCAAGCACCGCCGGCCCGTCGTGCCGACCGTGTTCTGGCTGATGAGCATCTCCGGCAGCTTGCTGCTGTTGTCGTACTTCACCTTCGGCAAGAACGACTCGGTCGGCATTCTCTCGAATCTCTTTCCGGCCGGGGTGGCCGGCTACAACCTCTATTTGGATTTGCGACACAAGCGCAGCCGCATGTCGGGAGACGACATTGAAGAAGTCTAATCACGAGCCTCTGAGCAAGGTTCCGGAGGTCACGCTCCTCTTCTGGGTCATCAAGATCGCCGCCACTACCTTCGGGGAGACAGCCGGCGATGCAGTGTCGATGTCCATGAATCTGGGC
>JBAVJR010000362.1:0-3056 GCA_049687855.1 Steroidobacteraceae bacterium
ACCAAGAACAAGCGTCTCCACCCGGAGAAGCTCGAGGTCAAGAAGTTCGACCCGAAGGCCCGCAAGCACGTGACCTACAAGGAAGCGAAGATCAAGTAATCCCTGGTCGAGCTTGCTGTGTCCGGCATCGCCGGATGTCCGAAGAACCCGCCTCCGGCGGGTTTTTCGTTTCTGGCCTGGCCGCGCAGTGAGTACCGGGCACAATCCGGGTCCAGTCGGCCCACTGTCTTTTCGCGGTCAAATAGCGGAACGTCGCGAGCCTGATGCCCGAGTTACCCGAAGTCGAGACGACACGCCGCGGAGTGCGCGCAGCCATCGTTGGCCGTGCCGTCACTGCGTTCGACCTGCGTGAGCCGCGCCTGCGGTGGCGCGTCGAACCGGCGCTCGTGCGCGGACTCGTCGGCCAGCGCATTCACGACGTGCGCCGCCGCGCCAAGTACCTGCTGATCGATCTCGACCGCGGCTCGCTCATCGCACACCTCGGCATGTCCGGCAGCCTGCGCGTGATGCCGGCAGGTTCGCCGCGGCTGCTGCACGACCACTACGACCTCGTGCTCGATTCGGGCCAGTGCCTGCGCTTCAACGATCCGCGCCGGTTTGGCAGCCTGCTCTGGTGCACGGGCCCGGTCGAAGAGCATCCGTTACTGGCGGCGCTGGGTCCCGAACCCCTGGAGGACGCCTTCACCCCCGACTACCTCGCGGCCAGGGCGCGGCGCCGCAAGGCTGCCGTGAAGCAGTACCTGATGGATCAGCACGTCGTCGTGGGCGTCGGCAACATCTATGCGAGCGAGGCCCTGTTCCGGGCCGGGGTGCGGCCGAGGCGGGCTGCGGGACGCATCAAGACGGCCGAGTGGCAGCGGATCGTCGCAGCGGTGCGCCAGGTGCTGGGTGAGGCGATCCGGCAGGGCGGCACCACGCTTCGCGACTACGTGAACGCGGACGGCACGCCCGGCTACTTCCGTCAGAAGCTCTTCGTCTATGAACGCGCCGGCGAACCCTGCCGCCGCTGCCGGACCCCGATCCGGCACGTGGTCCAGGGCCAGCGTTCGACGTATTTCTGCCCGGAGTGCCAGAAATAATCGCCGGCGCCCCGCCGGTCGCCGATCGCGCACCCCGCCGCCAGAGCCGGCGGTTATGACCTGAGACCGCTGCGCCAGAATGCGGACAGTCCCTTTGCGGCGCCCTGCGGCGCGCGCCCATAATCGCCCGCCATGTCAGCAGCACAAGCCCCAACGATGCGCGTCTTGCTCGGCGTCACGGGCGGCATCGCCGCCTACAAGAGCGCCGAACTGACGCGCCGGCTCAAGGATCGCGGCGCCGACGTGCAGGTCGTCATGACCGCCGGCGCGCAGCAATTCGTTGCTCCGCTCACGTTCCAGGCGCTTTCGGGTCGCCCTGTGCGCACGGACCTGTGGGACGCCGCGGCCGAAGCGGCCATGGGGCACATCGAACTCGCGCGCTGGCCGCAGCGCATCGTCATCGCGCCGGCCACGGCGGACTTCATTGCACGGCTCGCGCACGGCCTGGCGGACGACTTGTTGTCGACCTTGTGCCTCGCAACCGACGTACCGGTCGTCGTCGTGCCCGCCATGAATCGGCTGATGTGGGCCAATGCCGCGACGCAGGCAAACGTCGCGACTCTGCGCCAGCGCGGGTTGGCGATCCTCGGTCCCGCCGAGGGCAGCCAGGCCTGCGGTGAGACTGGCGCTGGCCGCATGGTCGAACCGCAGGAAATCGTCGACGCCGTGTTTGCGACGCCGCGCGCCAAGACCGCCGGAGTGCTGCGCGGACGCAAGGTCGTCGTGACCGCCGGCCCGACCCGTGAGCCCATCGATCCGGTGCGCTTCATCACCAATCGCAGCTCCGGCAAGATGGGTTACGCGGTGGCTGAGGCGGCGCGCGATGCCGGCGCCAGCGTCGTCATCGTCAGTGGCCCGGTCAACGTGCCCACGCCGCCCGGCGTGAAGCGAGTCGACGTCGAGACCGCCGAGCAGATGATGAATGCGGTGCTGGCCGAAATCGCGGATACCGACATCTTCATCGCTGCCGCAGCCGTTTCCGATTACCGCATGCGCGAGGTCGCGGAACACAAGATCAAGAAGACCAGCGACGAGCTGTCGCTGCACCTGGCGCGCACCCCCGACATCCTCGCGACCGTGGCGGCAGGCTCACCGCGTCCGTTCGTCGTCGGCTTCGCGGCCGAAACGCAGAACGTCGAGCGCAATGCGCTCTCCAAGCTCGAGGGCAAGAAGCTCGACATGATCGCCGCGAACCAGGTGGGCGAGGGGTTGGCCTTCGATTGCGACGACAATGCGCTCACGCTGTACTGGCAGGGCGGCAAGCGCGAACTCGAACGCGCGCCCAAGTGTCGGCTCGCCGGTGAGTTGATCGAGGTGATTGCCGAGCGTTATGCCGGGAGCCGGCAGCGATGAGTGCACAGCGGCCGAAACTGCAGGTGCGCATTCTCGATGCCCGCATCGGCAAGGAATATCCGCTGCCGCATTACGCGACGCCCGGTTCCGCGGGACTGGACCTGCGCGCGTGCCTCGATGCACCGCTCGTGCTGGAGCCAGGCAAGGCGCAGCTGATCCCCACTGGCATCGCCATCCACCTCGAGGATCCGGGCCTGGCCGCGGTGCTGCTGCCGCGTTCCGGCCTCGGCCACAAGCACGGCATCGTGCTCGGCAACCTCGTCGGCCTGATCGACTCCGACTACCAGGGACAGGTGATGGTCTCGTGCTGGAACCGCGGGCAGGCGGCGTTCACGATCGAACCGGGCGAGCGCATCGCACAGATGGTCGTCGTGCCCGTCGTACAGGTGGAGTTCGAGGTCGTGGACGAATTCACCGTGAGCGATCGCGGCGCCGGGGGCTTCGGCAGTTCGGGAAGGGCATAGGAAGGGGAGGAAGGCCGGGAAGGCCAGGAAGGTCAGGAAGGTCAGGAAGGCGATAGTCGGAAGTGCGGTCGGCACAAGAGTTACTTTCTCCGCGCCCAGCGCGTTTCCGACTAACTCCTTCCTGTCCTTCCTGTCCTTACTTGATGCCCTTCAGCTCTTT
>JBAVJR010000363.1:0-5398 GCA_049687855.1 Steroidobacteraceae bacterium
ACCATCTCCGGCCGCGGCGGGCAGCCCGGGATGTACAGGTCGACGGGAATGATCTTGTCGATGCCCGGCAGGGCGGCGTAGTTCTGGTAGAAGCCGCCGCTCGTGGCGCACACGCCGAAGGCGATGACCCACTTGGGTTCGCACATCTGCTCGTAGACCTTGCGCAGGATGGGCGCCTGCTTGTGCGAGACGGTGCCCACGACCATCAGCAGGTCGGACTGGCGGGGCGTGAAGCGCGGCAGCGCGGCGCCGAAACGGTCCGTGTCGTAGAGCGTCGAACTCACCGACATGAATTCCATCGCGCAGCAGGCCGTCACGAACGGGTAGGGGAAAAGCGAGAACTTGCGCGCCCAGCCGACGAATTCGTCCTTGCGGGTGGTCAGGTATTCGAAGGCGGCGCTCTTCTCCTGGCGCGGTACCGGTGTCGTCGCGCTCAAGTCGTCACCTCTTCCAGCAGCCCGGACCGCCAGACGTACAGCATGATCAGCACCAGCAGCAGCGTGAACAATGCGAACGTCCCGAGCATGAACCCCGTGAGCGGCGTCGCCGCCAGCGCCCACAGGTACAGGAAGACGGTTTCCAGGTCGAACAGGATGAAGACGACGGCGATGGCGTAATACTTGACCGGCACCGCCCGCATGTTGTCGGTCTCGATCGCCGTCGCGCCGCACTCGAAGGGTTCGAGCTTCAGCGGTGTCGGCTCCGGCTTGGGTCCCAGGACCTGGTTCAGCCACAGGGTCAGGCCCACGAAGCCGAGGATTGCCAACAGGTAAACGAGGAAGGAGAGGTAGGCGGTCATCTCGTCGGGCGTGTGAATTGCAGGGCGGACTATATCGACTGCAGGCACTGGCCTCGCCCCGCGGAAAACACTTATGGCCGCAATGGGTTGCATCGCTCTCAATCCCCCCACGCCCAGTCCAGCCCGAGATTCCAGTGCAAGCGACCAAACGAATGACGACGACCGCTCCGGTCTCGGTCGCACGACGGCTGCGCCGCTGGCCAGCGCGTCTGGATTTCCTGCAGAGCGCCACCGGCCTGGCGCTCGGCCTCTTCATGTGGGTGCACATGTTCTTCGTGGCGACGATCCTGCTCGGCAAGGACGCGATGTGGACGGTCGCCCGGATGTTCGAGGGCTATTTCATCTTCGGGCGCCCGGTCTACGGGCTGGTATCAGCCCTGGTTGCAACGGTCGCGACGCTCTTCGTCGTCCACGCCGCTCTGGCGCTTCGCAAGTTCCCGGCCAATTACCGCCAATACCGTACATATCGCGACCATATAAAGGAGATGCAGCACGAAGACACCACCCTCTGGTACTGGCAGGTGGTGACCGGGTTCGCGCTCTTCTTCATGGCCTCGGTGCATCTCTACATCATGCTGACCCGTCCGGACCGCATCGGGCCCTTCGAATCGGCCGACCGCGTCTGGACCGACCTGATGTGGCCGCTCTACCTGGTGATGCTGTTTGCAGTGGAATTCCACGGCGGCGTCGGCCTGTATCGACTGGCACTCAAGTGGGGCTGGTTCGAGGGTGACGGCAGCGATGCAGCCGGGACCCGGCGCAAGCTGCGGTTCTTCAAGTGGGCGCTGACCGGGTTCTTCCTGGTGCTGGGCCTGCTGACTCTTGCGGCGTACATGAAGATCGGCATCGAGCACGCGCCGTTCTACGGCCAGCACTACGTACCAACCGCGGCCAGCGCAACGGGGGTGACGCCATGAAGGTCGTCTACACCGACGTGCTGGTCATCGGCGGCGGCCTCGCCGGCCTGCGCATGGCCATCGGCGCGCGACGCCGCGGGCACGACGCCATCGTGCTTTCGCTGGTCCCACCCAAGCGCTCGCATTCCGCGGCGGCCCAGGGCGGCATGCAGGCGAGCCTCGGCAACGTCACCAAGGGCCAGGGCGACAACGAGGACGTGCACTTCGAGGATACGGTCAAGGGCAGCGACTGGGGCGCCGACCAGCAGGTCGTGCGCATGTTCGTCAATACCGCGCCCAAGGCCGTGCGCGAACTCGCTGCGTGGGGCGTGCCCTGGAGCCGCGTCCGCCAGGGCGACCGGCAGGTCATCATCAACGGCGAGAAGGTCACGATCACCGAGCGCGACGAAGCGCACGGCCTCGTGGCGCAGCGCGATTTCGGTGGCACCAGGAAGTGGCGCACCTGCTACGTCTCGGACGGCACCGGCCACGCGATGCTGTTCGCGGTGGGCGACCGCGCGATCGCCGAAGGTATCCCGGTGCACGAGCGCACCGAGGCGCTGGCGTTGATCCACGACGGCAAGCGCTGCTACGGCGCCATCGTGCGCGACCTGATCACGGGCGAGCTCACGGCTTACGTGGCGAAGGCCACGGCAATCGCCACCGGCGGAGCCGGGCGCGTCTATCGCGTCACGACCAATGCCGTGATCTGCGAGGGCATCGGCGCGGCGCTCGCGCTCGAGACGGGCATCGTGCCGCTCGGCAACATGGAGGCCGTGCAGTTCCACCCGACGGGCATCATCCCGGCGGGGATTCTCATGACGGAAGGCTGCCGCGGTGACGGCGGCCTCCTGCGCGACGTGAACGGCCACCGCTTCATGCCGGACTACGAGCCGGAGAAGAAAGAGCTCGCCTCGCGCGACGTCGTGTCACGCCGCATGGAAGAACACATCCGCCAGGGCAACGGCGCGAAGTCGCGCTTCGGCGAGCACCTGTGGCTCGACATAACGCTGCTCGGGCGCAAGCACATCGAGCACAACCTGCGCGAAGTGAAGGAGATCTGCCAGTACTTCCTCGGCATCGACCCGGCCGAGCAGTGGATTCCCGTGCGTCCCGCCCAGCACTACACCATGGGCGGCGTGCGCACCGACCACACCGGCCAGACACCGACGTTGCGCGGGCTGTTCGCTGCGGGTGAAGCCGCGTGCTGGGACATGCACGGCTTCAATCGCCTCGGCGGCAATTCGGTGGCCGAGACGGTCGTGGCCGGCATGATCGTCGGCGAGTTCATCGCGGATTTCGTGGCAAGTCCCGAGGGCGAACTCGACATCCCGACGGCCGTGTTGCGCGACGCGCTCGAAGCCGAGCGCGGCAAGCTGGACGTGCTGCTGCAGGGGGGCGGGCACGAGCAGGCGGACACGCTCAAGGCCGAAATGCAGCAGACCATGACCGACAACGTCGGCATCTTCCGCACCGGCGCCGACCTGCAGCGCGCCGTGGACAAGTTGCAGGAACTGCTGGACCGCAGCCGCAACATCGGCCTGCGCTCGCGTCGCGACGGCCCGAACCCGGAGCTGGTGACGGCGTATCGCGTGCAGAAGATGATCAAGATCGCGCTCTGTATCGCGCAGGGCGCGCTTGCGCGCACCGAGAGCCGCGGCGCGCATTTCCGCGAGGATTTCCCGCGTCGCAACGACGCCGAATGGCTGCAGCGCACGCTTGCCACGTGGAGCGACCCGCTCGCCACGCTGCCGACGCTGAACTACGAGGCGCTGGACGTCCACCGCATGGAGCTGCCGCCGGGCTGGCGCGGCTACGGCAACAAGGATTACGTCGATCATCCCGACACGGCGCAGCGCGCCGCTGAAGTGGCGAGGCTGCGCGAAGCCGCATCGAACGGCGGACGCCACGCCGTGCAGGCCGCGCTCATGCCGTACGACCACCTGCTGCCAGCGAGCCTGCGCGGCCGCAACGAACGCATCGACGAGAAACTGCCGACATGAGCCACGTCACCGATTCGGCGCCCCCCGGGGCTGCGATCCCGCCTGCGGACGCACCGAAGCGCATGCTGCACTTCCACGTCCTGCGCCACGATCCGCAGGACCCGGTGAGCATCCCGCATTTCGAGGTCTTCGAACTCGAGGAAGCGCCGGGCATGACGCTGTTCATCGCGCTCAATGAGATTCGCGAGAAGCTCGATCCGTCGCTGGCGTTCGATTTCGTCTGCCGTGCCGGCATCTGCGGCAGCTGTGGCATGGTCGTGAACGGCCGTCCGGGGCTTGCGTGCCGCACGCTCACGCAGGATCTTCCGGCGGAAATCTCGCTGGCGCCATTGCCGGCGTTCGAACTGATCGCCGACCTGTCCGTGAACACGGGCAAGTGGATGCGCGGCATGAGCGAACGGCTCGAGACCTGGGTGCACTCGCTCGGCCAGGACGTGGACCTGACGCGGCTCGAAGAGCGCATGGATCCGGAACTGGCCGACAGGATCTACGAGCTCGATCGCTGCATCGAATGCGGCTGTTGCGTCGCTGCCTGCGGCACGGCCCGCATGCGCGAGGACTTCGTCGGCGCAGTCGGCTTGAACAAGATCGCGCGCTTTGCGCTGGATCCGCGCGACCACCGCACCGATGCGGACTTCTACGAACTGGTCGGCAACGACGACGGCGTGTTCGGCTGCATGACGCTGCTCGGTTGCCACGACGTCTGCCCGAAGCAGCTGCCGCTGCAGACACAGATCGCGTTCCTGCGCCGCAAGATGCTCAAGGCCGGTCTATAGGGCCCTGCCCGGCAGCCGCGGTGCGGGGGAAGGTTGGCGCGACGGCCTTCAATCTCGGTTCGTCGCAGCGACGAAACTTCCCGTCGTGTAATCCGCATCGACTGACTTCTGGCGACAAAAATCTTCGCCCATACTCCCGTGGCAATCGAGCCCGGCCGCACGCCGGATCGAATGACCGGCGCAAAAGGGTTGCGCCACACGCAAGGGAGAAGAAACATGCTTACACGTTCTGGTAAGGGCCTCGTCGCCGTCCTCGCGCTGGTTGCGGGCGCCACCTCGGCCAACGCCTCAGATGCATCGCAGGTCGCCCGCGGCAAGTACCTCGTCACGATCGGCGGCTGCAACGACTGTCACACCACGGGCTTCATGGAGCAGAACCTGAAGATCCCCGAGAGGGACTGGCTGCGGGGCAGCGCGGTTGGATTCCAGGGGCCGTGGGGCACCACGTATGCCGCCAATCTGCGCCTCGTGATGAGTTCGATGACCGAGTCGCAGTGGCTCGAGCACGCGCGCAAGGACCGGATGCCACCAATGCCGGCTTACGTGCTGCAACAGATGAAGACCGACGACCTGAAGGCGATCTATGCCTACGTGAGGAGCCTCGGCGAGCCGGGAGTCGCCGCGCCTGCCTATGTCGCGCCGGGCGGCAAGGTCAACACGCCGTACTTCGTGTTCGTTCCGCAAGTGGACCAGAAGACGGCTGCAAAATAGGGCGCGTGGCCCCGTGGCAATCGACACGACTCAGGGCAGCCGTGCCCTGAGCGCGTCGAGTTCCGCACGGAGATCCGCGACCTCGGCTTCAAGCGCTGCGACGCGTGCGGCGAGCGACGGGTCGCCCGGCCGTGCTCCAGGCATGGATGGCATGGACGCCTGCGCAGCCTCCAGCGCGGCGATGTCGATCTGGCCCGTGAAGAGCTGTGCATA
>JBAVJR010000364.1:0-6914 GCA_049687855.1 Steroidobacteraceae bacterium
CCTGGCGTGCGCTCGAGAACGCGGTCGCCGAGGTGAAGCAGGGCCGACAGGTGCGGTTCCTGTTCCTGCCGGACGGCCACGACCCCGACACGCTCGTGCGCGAAGAGGGCAAGGCGGCGTTCGAGGCGCGCCTCGCCGACGCGATGCCGCTCTCCGAGTACCTGATCCGTGAATTGTCGTCGCGGGTCGAGACCGGCAGCGTCGATGGCCGGGCCAAGCTGGTCGAACTGGCGCGACCGCTGGTGCGCAGGATTCCGTCCGAAGTGTACCGCGAGCTGCTGGTCAACCAGCTGGCTGCCGTGGTTGGCATGTCCCCTGCCCGCCTCAACGAGCTGCTGGGTGGCGATGCCCAGGACGCGCCGGCCGGCGCTGGACAGACACGCGCCCCAGCCTCGTCAAGCAGCACGTATTCAGAAAGGAATTCAAGTGGTTACGAGCGCCCGAGCGGGCTCGGCGGCGCGCGGTTCGGGGCCTCGCACGCCGCTGCCCCGGGTCGCGGCAACCTGGTCCGCCAGGCAGTCATGCTGCTGGTGCACCACCCGGCCTCCGCGACGGCCATCAGCGGCCAGCAGATCGACGCCGTGGCAGCCATCGACCGGCCCGGAATTCCGCTGTTGGCCGAGCTGCTGACCCAGCTGCGGGAAGACCCTCCGGCCAGTACGGCGGCAGTCCTGGAGCGCTGGCGCGACCGGCCCGAACAGGGCTCGCTGGCCAAGCTGGCCTCGGCGGTCTGCCTGGCACCGGATGCCGCGGGCGCGGCCGCGGAACTGAAATCGGCCCTGAACCGTCTGATCGTCGAGGAATCCCCGGTCCGGCGGCTGGACGAACTGATGGCCAAGGCCCGGGATTCGTCACTGGACGATGCCGAAAAGCTGGAATTGCAGGGGCTGCTCCGGACCCGCAGCCCGGCGGCCCGCAAGCCCCCGGAAGTCCCCCGATAGTCGGGCAAATCCTTGACCCGGCGTGGTAGAATTCCGCTCTTTTTTAGACCCCCCGTGAGGCGTCCCATCTTGAGCAAGACGACGGCACGCAAACCGGTCAAGAAGCTTCCTGCCCGCAAGTCCGCACCGGCGGCCAAGGCCAAGGCTGCGCTGACCAGGAAGACAGCGGCGCCCGCCAAGGGCAAGCCCGTGGTGAAGAAGCCGACGAAGCCTGCGGCCAAGGCCGTCAAGGCTGCCAAGCCGGCGACCGTCCAGCGCAAGGGCGCTGCTGTTGCACCGGTGAAAGCGAGCCACAAGCCCGTGGCGCCGGCCAAGTCCGCACCCGCGAAGCACGCGCCGGTGAAGGCTGCGGCTGAGCCGGTTGCCGCCAAACACGTTGCCGCCAGGCACGTCGTCCCCGCCGCGCCGGCCAAGGCTGCCAAGGGCGCGGTGCCGGCTAAGGGTGCGCCCTCCGTCAAGGCCGTCGCGCCCGCGACCAAGCCGGCCGCTGCCGCCCCCGTCGTCACCATTGCCGCGAAAGAGAAACCCGGGAAGCCCGGTCGCAAGGCAGGCAAGGAAAAGGCCGAGAGAATTGAGATCAAGCTGACTGCCAGCACGCCGGAAGATCGCCAGTCGCAGCTGAAGCTGCTGATCGCGCGCGGCAAAGAGCAGAGCTTCCTGACCTACGCCGAAGTCAACGACCACCTGCCGTCCGAGATCGTCGATCCGGAGCAGATCGAAGACATCGTGCAGATGATCAACGACATGGGCATCCCGGTGTACGAGAAGGCACCGGACGCCGAAGCGCTGCTGATGCGCGAGACGGTCGTTGCCGACGAAGAGGCGGCCGAGGAGGCCGCCCAGGCGCTCGCCACCACCGTCGACGCCGAATTCGGCCGCACCACCGACCCGGTCCGCATGTACATGCGCGAAATGGGCACGGTGGAGTTGCTCACGCGTGAAGGCGAGATCGCGATCGCGAAGCGCATCGAGGAAGGCCTCGATTCCGTGCGTCGCGCGCTGTCGCACTATCCGCCGACCTTCGAGTACATCCTGCGCGCCTACGAGCCGCTGAAGTCGGGCACGGGCCGCCTGGTCGACATCATCGTCGGCTTCGTCGACCCGAACGCGCCCGACGTGATCGCAGAACCGATCAACCCGAAGCTCGCCGCGAAGACGGCCCCGGAACCCGAAGTCGAGGAAGAGGCTGCCGACGGCGAAGGGACGGAAGAGGAAGAAGCGCTGGAGACCGGCCCGGACCCGGAAGAGGCCGCGCGCCGCTTTGCCTCGCTCGGCAAGGTCTACGCACAGGTCATGAAGTCGCTCGAGGAGAAGGGCAGCAAGGATCCGAAGACGATCAAGCTGCGCAGGAAGCTCGCCGAAGAGTTCATGGAACTGAAGCTCTCGCCCAAGATGTTCGAGCAGCTCATCACGCAGCTGCGCGAGCACCTGAACGAGATCCGCTCGATCGAGAAGGCGATCATGCAGCGCTGCGTCCGCGATGCCGGCATGCCGCGCTCGGACTTCATCGAGACCTTCCCGCGCAACGAGACCAACCTGGCGTGGCTCGACAAGCACGTGCGGGCGAAGCGCAAGCACTCGGCCGCACTCGCGAAGTTCCGCGAGGAAATCGAGCGCGAGCAGAACCGGCTCGCCCTCAGCGAGAAGCGCGCGCGCCTGTCGATCGCCGAGATCAAGGAGATCAACCGCGAGATCGCCGTCGGCGAGGCGCAGGCCCGCCGCGCGAAGAAGGAGATGGTCGAAGCCAACCTGCGCCTCGTGATCTCGATCGCGAAGAAGTACACGAACCGTGGCCTGCAGTTCCTGGATCTCATCCAGGAAGGCAACATCGGCCTGATGAAGGCCGTGGACAAGTTCGAGTACCGCCGCGGCTACAAGTTCTCGACCTACGCCACGTGGTGGATCCGCCAGGCGATCACGCGTTCGATCGCCGACCAGGCCCGCACGATCCGCATCCCGGTGCACATGATCGAGACCATCAACAAGCTGAACCGCATTTCGCGGCAGATGCTGCAGGAGATGGGTCGCGAGCCGACGCCGGAAGAGCTGGCGGTGCGCATGGAGATGCCGGAAGACAAGGTCCGCAAGGTCCTCAAGATCGCCAAGGAGCCCATCTCGATGGAGACTCCGATCGGCGACGACGAGGATTCGCACCTGGGCGACTTCATCGAGGACACCTCGGTGGAATCGCCGATCGAGTCGGCGACGACGGAATCGCTGCGTGAAACCACGCACTCGGTGCTGGCAGGCCTGACGCCGCGCGAAGCCAAGGTGCTGCGCATGCGCTTCGGCATCGACATGACGACGGACCACACGCTTGAAGAAGTGGGCAAGCAGTTCGACGTCACGCGCGAGCGCATCCGCCAGATCGAGGCGAAGGCGCTGCGCAAGCTGCGTCACCCGAGCCGCAGCGAGCAGCTGCGGAGCTTCCTCGAAGACTGAGCCTCCCGCACCTCTCCCGCATCCGCGCGGTAGAACTCGACCGCAAGGTCAGGCGGGTCTCCTCCGGAACCCCCTCCACTCGGGTGGCAGGGGGTTTTCATTGGTGCCGATGCCACGCCCTACCCGGCGCTATGTAAAACATCATTTACATTTGTGCAGCCGCATGTTAAATATGTTTTACATACGGTGAGGGAGTCGTGCGATGTCAGAGCATGAAAAGACAGCCTGGTGGTCACTCGGTTCAACGGTGCTGATCTGGCTGTTCCTGGCCGCGCGCTTTACCGACGATGGCCGCATCGTCGAACTGCCGGCGGGCCTGGCGCTCGAGACTTACATCGAGATGATCGTGCTGTGGATCGTCGCGGCGATCGTGCCGGCGGTGCTGGCCGCCAAGGATCCAGCAGCCCAGGTGAAGGACGAGCGCGACCGCGCGATCGACGCGCTCGGCGACCGCTGGGAAGGCTATGTCGTCGTGATCGCGATCAACGTGCTGGTCGTCCATCTGCTCGCCCGCGGCCTGTACGCGGACCGCACTCCGAGCGTGACGATACTTGACCTGAGCTCGACGACGGCGTTGATCTTTGCGTTGCTGACGACCCTGTTCCTGGCCGAGGCGGTCAAGCAGTCGGTCGTGCTCTGGCAGTACCGCCGGTGACGGTGGGGCGCGGACGCGTATCCAACGACGTGCGGCGGCTGCGCGAGGCGGCAGCGATGACGCAGGCGGAGCTGGGGGAACGCGTCGGCGCGACGCGGCAGACCATCATTGCCATCGAGGCCGAGAAATACGCGCCATCGCTGGAACTGGCATTCAAGCTGGCTCGCGTATTCAAGCGGCCAGTCGACGACGTATTCCAGTTCGATGCCGACGGCTGATCAACCCGCCCGCTCGTGCTCCTGGTGGATCAGGCTGTGCTCGCGCGTATCGCGCAGCCGGAAAGTCGCGATCATTCCCACGACCATCATTCCCGACACGAGCCAGAAGAACGCGGTCTCGTGCCCGATCTGTTTCAGGTACAGCGCAGCCGTCTCGGCGTTGCCGCCGAAGATCGCCTGCGCGATTGCATAGGGCACGGCGACGCCCAGTGCGCGCACGTGCACCGGGTAGAGTTCCGCCTTGAAGATGGCGCTGAGCCCGCAATACCCCGAGAGCAGCAGCAGCGGCACGAGCCCGAGGAAATAGGCCGCCACCGGATTCGTCGCCGTCGAGATCGCGCTGAGGATCGGCACGCTGACGAGCGCAAGTCCTGCATATGACGCGAGCAGCGTGCGCCGATGCCCGACCCGGTCGGCGAGCCAGCCGGCGAGCGGCGGCAGAAACATGAACGTCGCGAGCAGCAGCGTCACTACCTGGGACGCCACGGGCTTCGAGAACCCCGCGCTGTTGATCAGCAGCTTCTGCATGTACGCCGTGTAGGTGTAGAAGCCGAGCCCGCCCGCGGCCGTGAGCGCCATGACAGTCAGGGTTTCCTTCGGGTACTGCGCGAAGATCGCCCACGCCCGGCCACGCTCCCGCTCGGGCACGGACGCATGCGTGAACGAGCGCGTCTCGTGGATGCCCCGGCGGATCCACCACACGACGATCGCCAGGACCGCGCCTACGACGAAAGGAATACGCCAGCCCCAGTCGTACAGCTGCTGCTCCGTGAGCACACGCTGCAGCAGGACCAGTAACAGCAACGCGGCCAGCTGTCCACCCGTCAGCGTGACGTAGAGAAAGCCCGACCAGAAGCCGCGCTGGGTGCGTTCCGCCATCTCACTGATATACGTCGCGGACGCACCGTACTCGCCGCCCACCGACAGGCCCTGCAGCAGGCGCGCGACGAGCAGCAACGCCGGTGACAGCACGCCGAGACCCGTGGGGATCAGCGCGATCATCAACGAACCGCCGCACATCAGCGCCACGGACAGTGTGAGCGCCGCACGGCGGCCAGCACGGTCGGCATACATGCCGAACAGCAGCGCGCCGACGGGCCGTGCGATGAAGCCGACGGCAAAGATCGCCGCCGCGCCGAGCAACTGCGCGGTCTGGTCGCCGGCCGGAAAGAACGCACGCGAGAAATAGATGGCGAAGGCCGAGTATGCGAACCAGTCGAACCACTCGACGAAGTTGCCCGCCGAGCCGCCAAGAATGTTCTTGAGGCGCCGCGCCGGAGTCATCGTCGCCACCGCGCCCGGAGGCGCGAGTTGCCGGGTCACGGCGTCGCGGACAGGTAGAGGTTGCGGGTCACGTGGGCCGGGCTGCCTCTTTGCTTAGCGGGCGATCGTACCGGCTCCGACCGTGCGTTCAAAGTCGGCATCGGCCGTCGCGAGGTCGTTGGCGCAGAAACCGAGGTTGCGCAGCAAGCCGTCGTTGAGCCGATAGACCCAGGCGTGCACGGTGAGCGGCCGCCCTTTCTCCCAGGCCTGTTGCACGATCGTCGTGCGGCACACGCGACGGGCCTGGAAGAGCACGTTCAGTTCGCACAGCCGGTCAGCTCGTTCCAGGTCCGTCGGCAATTCCGCCAGCTGCGGCGCGTGCATCCGGGCGATGTCGCGGATCGGCAGCAGCCAGTTGTCGACAAGGCCCAGCGGCCGCTGCTCATACGAGGCGATCACGCCGCCGCAGCCGTAGTGCCCGCAGACGATGACGTGCTCGATGCCGAGCACGTCGATCGCGTACTGCAGCACCGAGAGACAGCTGAAATCGTTGTGGAACACGAGGTTCGCGACGTTGCGGTGCACGAACAATTCGCCCGGCGCAAGACCCACGATCTCGTTGGCGGGCACGCGACTGTCGGAGCAGCCGATCCAGAGGTAGCGCGGCGATTGCTGCGACGAAAGCTCGCCGAAGAAGCCCGGATGACGCTGTTCCGTGGCCGCCGCCCAGCGGCGGTTGTTGGCGAAGAGTTGCGGCAGCTTGTTCAAAGACGCAGGTCCCCGGCGAACGATGCGGCGAGTCTAGCAAGCGAGTGGCGCGGGCGGTGGATCGGGGTGCCGCGTGCAGGCCAACGGCGCGGAAAGCGTGCGCGATCAACGGTGCGCACGACGCTGCGCAGCTCGAAGGGCACGAAGCTCTACGCAGTGCGCGCAGCCGACGGCACGTTCAAGGACATCCAGACCTACAAGCGCGCGCACTCGGCGGACATCCGCAAGTCTTCGAAGTCAGAGGTAACGAAGAAGGCAGCCAGGAAGAAGGCGCCGGCCAGGAAAAAGGCCGCCGCGAAGAAGAAGTGAGCGCAAGGGGCACGCGACAACGGGTGCCCCTTCCTGCATCGGCCGGATTCCAGCGGTTACTGACTGCGCCGCGGCGTCTGGTAACCTGCACAACGTGCTGCTACTCCGTAATGCCGACGTCTACGCACCGCGCCCACTGGGCCTGCAGTCCCTCCTGATCGGCGGCGGCACCGTGCTCTGGATGGGTCCCGGCAGGGATCTCCCTGCCCTGCCGGCTGCGCTGGCTGCGGGCGTCACCGAGATCGACCTCGCGGGACTGCGACTGATCCCCGGCCTCATCGACGGCCACGTGCACGTCACGGGCGGTGGCGGCGAAGC
>JBAVJR010000365.1:0-15523 GCA_049687855.1 Steroidobacteraceae bacterium
GCATCTCGCTCGACTACCAGCACACGCTGCAGGCTGCCGCGGGTGACGCGGCAGAGCGTGCGCGCGAGACGGCGATGACGGAGAACTGGGGCCGCTACCTGCTGATCGTCGACGGTTCGATCCCGACCGGCAACAAGGGCTTCAGCACCGTCGCCGGGCGCGACAATCTCTCGCTGCTGCAGGAAGTCGCGCGCGGCGCCGCCGCTATCGTCGCCCTCGGCAGCTGCGCAGCGTTCGGGGGCATTCCCGGTGCTGATCCAAACCCCACTGGAGCGGTCGCCGTGTCGGCGGTGGTCAAGGACAAACCAATCATCAACGTTTCGGGCTGCCCACCCATCCCGGTGGTCATCACCGGCGTCCTCACGCAGTACCTGACTTTCGGCAAGCTGCCCGAGCTCGACGCGCTCGGCCGGCCGCGGTCGTTCTACGGCCAGACGATCCACGACCGTTGCTACCGCCGCCCGTTCTACGAGCGCGGGCAGTTCGCCGACAGCTTCGACGACGAAGGCGCGCGACAGGGCTGGTGCCTCTACAAGCTCGGCTGCAAGGGACCGACGACGCACAACGCCTGCGCCACCGTGAAGTGGAACGACGGCACCAGTTTCCCGATCGAGGCGGGGCATGGTTGCATCGGGTGTTCCGAGCCCGGGTTCTGGGACAAGGGCGGCTTCTACCAGCCGCTGTCCACCGGCCAGTGGGGCTCGGCACGGACAGTCGGCACGGCTGTCGGCGTGGGCGCCGCGCTCGGCCTCGCGTCCGCGGCGCTGGCCCGCAAACGGCAGAAGGACGCGGAGGGTGCCTGAGATGAGCCTGCTGGATTTCGCCCGGGGCCCTGCGCTGCAGTGGTCGATCGTCATCTTCGTGGTGGGCGTGCTGTGGCGCCTGCTCGGCGTGCTGCTGCTGCGAACGCGCAAGGACCACTCCGCGCCGCGCAAGGAAGCGGCCTGGAAGGGACTCAGGTTGATCGCGCTGCGATCCTGGCCGCGCAAGGAGTTCCTTGGCGGCACCGCATTCGGCGAGGTGATGGGCTACGCCTTTCACATCGGCTTCCTGCTGACGCTGTTCTTCTTCGTGCCGCACGTGCTGTTCTTCGCCGACATCGCGCGCGGCCTGCTCGGCACGGACCTGCACGGCCTGACGGGGCTGAACTGGCCGACGCTGCCGAACGGCGTCGTGACGTTGCTGAGCGCCATCTCGATCGCTGCGCTCGTGGCGGTGCTGATCCACCGCATCGTGAGCCCGGTCAAGCGCCTGATCTCCAACTTCGACGACTACTTCAGCTGGCTGGTCACCATCGCGCCGCTGGCGACCGGCATGGCGGCCTTCGCGCACCTGGGCGGGTGGCCGTACGAGCGGCTGCTGGCCGTCCACCTGCTCTCGGCGGAACTGCTGCTGGTGTGGTTCCCGTTCGGCAAGCTGATGCACGCGTTCACGATCTTCGCCGCACGCGGGTCGACGGGCATGCTCTTCGAACGCAAGGGAGCCTCGCTGTGACCGAGACGACACCCACCACGCGCGAGCCCGATCCGCTGGAGTTCGACCAGCCCCGGGTCTCGATCCGCAAACCCGAGCATCGATTCGACACGCAGGGCGAGGCGCCGGACGCTGTACGCGTCGAGCGCGCCATGAACAGCTTCGTCCGCGATTTCGGCCGGACGGCGGCCATCTACATGGAGTCGTGCATCCATTGCGGCATGTGCGCCGAGGCCTGCCACTTTTACGAAGTGACGCAGGACCCGCAGTACACCCCGATCTGGAAGCTCGAGCCGTTCAAGCAGGCCTACAAGCGCGAGTACGGACCGTTCGCGTTCGTTTACCGCGCGCTGAACCTGAAGCCGAAGGTGACCGCGGACGAGCTGCAGCAATGGCAGCACCTCATCTACGATTCCTGCACCGTCTGCGGCCGCTGTTCGCTGATGTGCCCGATGGGTATCGACATCGCGAGCCTGGTCTCGCAGGCGCGGCACGGCATGTTCAAGGCGGGGCTCGTGCCGCACGAACTCGCCGCGGTGACGGAGCGTGCTCAGCGCGAGGGCAGCCCGCTGGGCGCCACGCCGAAGGTGTTCGCGGACCGCTGTGAGTGGCTGGCGGACGAGCACGAGGTCGAGATCACGATCGACAAACCGCGGGCGGACGTACTGTGCGCCATGTCCTCGATCGAGATCATGAAGTACCCGGAATCGATCGTCGCGACGGCCCGGATCATGCGGCACATCGGCGCCGACTGGACCTTCCGGCTGGACGGTTACGAGGCAACGAATTTCGGACTGCTGACGGGCGACGCGGCGACGCAGAAGGCACTGACGCTCAAGATCATCCATGCGGCCGTGGCCTGCGGCGCCAAGGTGGTCGTGCTGCCGGAGTGCGGCCACGCCTACACGGCGCTGCGCTGGATGGGCGCGAACATGTACGGCAAGCCGCTGCCGTTCAAGGTGATGCACATCGCCGAGTTCCTGGCCGAGCAGGTGCGCGCCGGCAAGCTCCGGTTGCGCAAGGTGAACAAGACCGCGACGTTCCACGACCCGTGCCAGCTGGTGCGCCGGGGCGGCGCGATCGAAGCGCCGCGCGAGGTACTGCAAGCGCTGGGCGTCGAGCTGCGGGAGATGTATCCCACGAAGGGTGCGAACTGGTGCTGCGGCGGCGGCGGCGGCGTGGTCGCCATTCACCGTGCCGATGAACTGCGACACAAGGTGTTCAAGATCAAGATGGAACAGATCGAGGAAACCGGCGCCGAGCTGCCGGTGACCTCCTGCGCCAACTGCCGGCAGACCTTCGACGACGGGCAGGCGCACTTCAAGTGGGACAAGACGATGTACAGCCTGCTCGAGCTCGTCGCCGACAACCTGGTCGAGGATGATCAATGAGCGCCGAAGCACGCCGCGTCGTGGTGGACCCGGTCACCCGCATCGAGGGGCACCTGCGGATCGAAGTCGCCACCGACGCAGAACGCCGCATCACGCAGGCCTACAGCTCCGGCACCATGGTGCGGGGCCTCGAGATCATCCTGCGCGGACGCGATCCGCGCGATGCCTGGGCCTTCGCACAGCGCATCTGCGGCGTCTGCACGCTGGTGCACGGCATCGCATCGGTGCGCGCCGTCGAGGACGCGTTGCGCTGGGAGATTCCGCAGAACGCGAACCTGGTGCGCAACCTGATGATCGGCGCGCAGTACGTGCACGACCACGTGATGCATTTCTACCACCTGCACGCGCTCGACTGGGTGGACGTGGTGTCGGCGCTGCAGGCCGATCCGCAGGCCACCTCGACCCTCGCCCAGTCGATCAGCAGTTACGCGCGCTCCTCGCCCGGGTACTTCGCGGACGTGCAGAAGCGGGTGAAAGGACTGGTCGAGAGCGGGCAGCTCGGCATCTTCGCCAACGGCTACTGGGGGCACCCGGCTTACAAGCTGCCGCCGGAAGCGAACCTGATGGCCGTGGCGCACTACCTCGACGCGCTGGCCTGGCAGCGCGACGTTGCGAAGCTGCACGCCATCTTCGGCGGCAAGAATCCGCATCCGCATTTCGTGGTCGGCGGCGCGCCGAACCCGATCGACCTCGAGTCCGATTCGGCGATCAACGCCAAGCGCCTGTCACAGGTGCAGGACATCATCGCGCGCATGCGCGAGTTCGTGGACGAGGTCTACGTGCCGGACACGCTGGCCATCGCCGGCTTCTACAAGGAGTGGGCGACGCAGGGCGAGGGTCTCGGCAATTTCATGTGCTACGGCGACTTCCCGGCAAAGTCGATCTTCGAGACCGCGGGTTTCCTGGTGCCGCGCGGCGTGATCCTGAATCGCGACCTGTCGCACATCGAGGAGGTCGACCTGCACGATCCGGCACAGATCGAGGAGTTCGTGAGCCACGCGTACTACGACTACGACAGCGGCAAGGACCGCGGCCTGCATCCGTACGCGGGCGAAACGACCCTGAACTACACTGGCCCGCCCCCGCCCTATACGCAGCTCGACGTCGCGCAGGGCTACTCCTGGTTGAAGTCGCCGCGCTGGCGCGGCAAGGCAATGGAGGTCGGGCCACTGGCGCGCATGCTGATGCTGGTCGCCACCGGGCACGCCCAGGCGAAGGAACTCGTGGATCGGACGTTGTCCACGCTGCAACTGCCGCTCGCGGGACTGTTCTCGACCCTGGGTCGCACTGCCGCGCGGACCCTGGAGACCAAGATCTTCGTGGATGCGATGCAGGGCTGGTATGACCAGCTGCTGGCCAACGTCAAGGCAGGCGACACGCAGACGTTCGATGACCGGTACTGGGACCCGGCAACCTGGCCGGCGCAGGCCCGGGGCGCCGGTTTCATGGAAGCGCCACGCGGTGCGCTGGGTCACTGGATCGTCATCGAGGACGGCCGGATCGACAACTACCAGGCAGTGGTGCCGAGCACCTGGAATGCCGGCCCGCGCGACGTAACCGGCCAGCCTGGCGCATACGAAGCCGCGCTTGCCGGACACGTGCTGCACGACCCGGACCAGCCGATCGAGATCCTCCGCACGATCCACAGCTTCGACCCGTGCATTGCCTGCGCCGTGCACGTGCTGGATCCGGACGGTGGCGAAGCGCTGTCGGTGCGTGTTACCTGATGCAAACAACGCTGTGGTCGAGGCGGTCAGCCGGGCAGCGTCCGGGCGCGAACTCGTCTAACATTAGCAACTGGTCATAGTGGATCCGCAGCCGCACGCAATTGCGCGGCGCGCTCCGGACAGGCTCGAGGAGGCTGGATCATGGCGACGGTGAAAGGCTGCAATCTCCCGGACGACCTGCTGTACGACGTCGAGAATCACATCTGGTTCAAGGAACTGGGTGACGGCACCGTGCGTGTCGGCATGACTGCCGTGGCCACTGCCATGGCGGGCAAGCTGGTGGCCTTCACGCCCAAGGGCGTCGGCAAGGAGGTCAAGGCGGGCAAGTCGTGCGCCACCGTCGAGAGCGGCAAGTGGGTGGGTCCGGCCAAGGTCGCCGCCGCCGGCTCTGTCGTGGCGATCAACGACACCCTGGTCGCGACGCCCAGCCTCGCGAATGCAGATCCCTACGGCGAGGGCTGGTTGATCATCCTCAAGCCGGAGGACTGGGACAGCGTGAAGGGCGGGCTCGTGGCAGGGTCACAGGTTGCCGGGCCTTATGAAGCAAAGATGACCGCCGACGGATTTGCGGGATGCGGGTGAAATCACGCAGCGTTGCGCGGGCGACAGCCAGCCCGGCAGTGGCCATGGATCGTGTCACGGTGCGGCGGATGGAGAAGAACGCGACGCGCGCCTGTGGCGTGCTTGGAGCGATGTCGAATTCCTCGCGCCTGCTGATCCTCTGCTATCTGGCGGAGGGCGAGAAATCGGTGGGCGAACTCGAGCCGCTCATCGGCCTCAGTCAATCCGCCTTGTCGCAGCATCTCGCGGTGCTGCGCGGCAAGCACCTGGTGCGGACGCGGCGCAAGGGGCAGTCTATCCTGTACAGCCTGGCGAGCAAGGAAGCGACGGCGCTGATGCACACGCTGCACGAGCAGTTCTGCAAGTGCTGAAGAAATAGGGGGACCTCACCTGTTTCGCGAAATGGGCGAAATGGGTGAACGTCCCCTGCTTCTTGTTTCCGCTATTTCTTCAGCAGCCCTCCTTCTTCTTCTTGCGCGGCGCGACCGGCGACGCAGCCCCTGCAGGCGCCGGCACAGCCAGCTTGGGCAGCGCCATGGGCGCGGCGGCAACTGCCCCGCCCTCAGCGCGCGGTTCGCCGCCGAAGAATCGCGATAGCGCAGCCGCCCGCTCGAATCTCGCGCGATCCACGGCCGACGCCTGCGCCGGCAGCGCCGGGTAGAGCACTTCGTCCTTCCAGCCCTCGAGACCGCCCAGCACCGTGTACACGGCGCGGTATCCCTGTGCCTGCATCAGCATCCATGCCTGTGCTGCGTGGATGCCGCCGTCCGAGTACAGCACGATTTTTTCCGTGCGCAGGAACGGAAACTCCGGTAACGCCGCGACGGTGACGTTCTCCGCCGTGGGGATGTGATACGCGGCGTAGTCCGGCTCGGCACGCAGGTCTATCAACCGGAAGTCCGAGCGGCCCTGCACGATCCAGCCGGCGAGTTCAGCGGGCGTGACGTGATCGACCTCTTTCTCGACGATCAGTGCCAGCTCGCGCGTGTCGAGCGTGACGACGGGGCCACGGTGTGGAACGCTGAACAACGCCAGCACGCCGAGTGCCAATGCGACGCAGGCAAGCTTCTGGTTCAGCGTCAGCGCGGGGAGCTTCACGCCTTGTCTCCGCAGCTGCGCTCAATGATCGTTGCTGCAGAGAAACCCGCGACGGCGATCACGACGACCGCAAATACCACAAGGCCCCAAGGCAAGTTCAGTACTTGCGGCAGCGTGACCTGTCCCATGTCATTCGAATTCACGAAGTCCTTGATCGCGGGATAGACCTCCGCGTAGACGAGCGTGCCGGCACCGATGCCGAACGCATACACCAGGCCGTCGATCCGTCCCGTCGCCAGCGAGGCTACCGAGGTCCCCGGGCAATACCCGCCGATGACGAAGCCGACGCCGAGCACGAGCCCACCCACGATCTGCGGCACGAGGTGCGTGGGCACCAGGTAGACGAGGCCCAGGTCGAGCCAGCCGATCCAGCCGAGATAGGTGACGCCGAGCAGCGCCGTGACGATGGCCGTGAACATCACCTTGAACACGGACATGTCGTACAGGTAGAACTGCGCCGCCAGCTTGCGTGCACTGCCGAAGCCGGCACGCTCGAGGAAGAAGCCGAAGCCGGTGCCGAGGACGAAGGCCAGGACGAGGGACATCTCGTCGCCGAAGAAGCCGTACTTGTAGAAGGGAGCCATGATTACCGCCACTGCCAGCGCATGAACCAGGCGACTGCGTAGCCGCCGACGAACACCATCAGCATGAAGGCCCAGCTGCCCACGTTGAGCAACGCGCCCCCGGTGAGGGCCTGCCCGCTGGTGCAGCCGCGCGCGAGGTGCGCGCCGAACGCCATCAGGATGCCGCCGGCAAACGCGCACAGCAGCCGCACTCCGGTCGACACGCGCGGACCTCTTTCGACCGCGATGCGCGCCCGCCCGGCCAGCAGTGCCGAGAACAGCGCGCCGGCCATGACGCCCAGCACCTCGAAGACGAGCCAGGCCTTGAGCGGATGCGTGGTGCCGTCGCCGAGGTAACCCTGCAGGTACTCGTTGGACTGCGCATGCGCGGGCGCTACCAGGTTGACCAGCCATGCGACGGTGGAACTGAATGCCCCGGAAGCGCCGAGGCCACGACCGACCAGCACGAACGCGGCGAGCAGCACGAGCCCGAGGCCGATGCCGGCGAGGTAGGGATGCCAGTACGGGCTTGCCAGGCGGCCGGACCCCGGCATCGCGGCGGGACGATGGTCGCTCGACACGTTATTGACCTCCAGGATGATGAGCGCAGCCGCGGGTCACGGCGAGATCCACTCGCTGTACTGGCCAGCGAAGACGATTACGAAGCGCAACGCGAGTCCGCCAAGCAGCACGAGCAGCGGGGCAATGACCGTGTGCGGGATGCGCCCAGCCACCATCAGCGACTGGATCGCGAGCGGGAGCAGGATTCCGAGACCGACGACGAGGACCCAGAACACGGCGGTGTACGGACCACCGAGCAACAGTTGCGCGGCCTGCGCGTGAACCGCTCCCGCCGTCAGGTGCCCGATCAGGAACAGCGCGATCAGCCCGAGTTCCACGACGAGGAACAGGCTGTCGAAGCGGATCAGGCGCTCCTGCTCAGCGTGATCCGGGGCAATGAGATGGGCGAAGGCCGCTCCGGCCGACATGCCCGAAACCAGGAACAGCGGACCGAGCACTGCACTGGCCCACAGCGGCCGGGCACCCAGGCTGCTGAGCAGGATGCCGGTGTAGATACCAAGGGCAATGCCAACGACGATGTTGGTGAGACTCAGCCAGCGTACGGCGGCCGGCGCATGCAATCCGCGGGCAAAGGCTGCGAGCGTCGGCCAGCGGTCCAGCCAGCCATCCGCCAGCGTGGCCAGCGCGCCAAGTGCCAGCACCGGATAGACGAGCAGTAGGATCCAGCCGCCCCAGGACATCGGCGAGAGCGGCTGCAACGTCAGGTACATGCGCCAGACGTACAGCTTGTGCTCGAGGTCGAGGAACAGCGCACCCATGCCGAGACTGATCAGCAACAGTCCGACCCAGGGCAGCCGATCGCTGACCGTCGACTGACCGGGAGCGCGCGCCTGCCGCTGTAAGTAGCCCGTGAGCACCATCGAGCCGGCGACCCAGCCGCCGAGGAACAGGTACACCGGAATCTCCCAGCCCCAGACGTGTAGCGTCGGATCGACCAGTGGATTGTGGCGGGTGGTGAGCAGTTCGATCATCGCCGCGTCACTCCAGGTAGAAGATGCGCGGCCGGGTACCTGCATCCGGCTTGAGCACGAAATGACGTCGCGTCGCGATCAGGCGGCTCACCGCGGACTCGGGGTCGTCAAGATCGCCGAAGTGCATGCAGTGAGTCGGGCAGACGTCGACGCAGGCAGGTGCCAGTCCGCGTTCGACCCGGTGCATGCAGAAGGTGCACTTGTCCGCGTAGCCGTCCGGATGGATAAAGCGGGCACCGTACGGGCACGCTGCCAGGCAAGCCTTGCAGCCGATGCATTTGTCGTGATCGACGAGCACGACCTTGCCGAATTCCTGCACGTGGCTCGCGCCCGTCGGGCAGCAGGTGACGCAGGGCGGAGAGTCGCAGTGGTTGCAGCGCTCCGAGGTAATGGTGAGTCGCAGGTCGGGCATCTCGCCCTGCAGGCGCTGGCTGATCCAGTCGCGGCAGTGCCCATCGGGGACGCCGTTCTCCGTCTTGCACGCGACGACGCAGTCCATGCAGCCGATGCACTTTTTCGTATCGATGACCATGCCGAAGCGCGCCACGGTTCAGGCTCCCTGTTCGATGGTCACGAAGTTCACGTTGCCGCCCGTGCCGCCCATCAGCGGATCCACGGCATAACGCGTGACGAGTTGCGCGTCGCTGGCGCCCTTGCCGAACGCGCTGCGCAGGCCCTTCGACGTATGACCGAAGCCGTGCACCATGTAGACGCAGTCGGGACGGATCGCGGCGGTAACGCGGGCCTTGATGCGCTCGCTGGTGACGCCGTCCTGGTTGCGCAGGCGCACGTAGTCGCCGCTGCGCAGTCCCAGGCGAGCGCCGACGTCACCGTTGACCCAGACCTCGTTCTCGTCCATCGCATCGCGCAGCACCGGATTGGACTGGGTACGGCTGAACGAATGCACGGGCGCACGACCGAACAACAGGCGGAATGACCCCGGCGGCCCGTCTGCCGGGCGCGTGTAGCGCGGCACCGGATCGAAGCCTGCGTCCTTGAGTTGGGGCGAGTAGAACTCGATCTTGCCTGACGGTGTCGGGAATTCGGCCGGAACGCCATCCTCGAAGTAGACCGGCTGCTGCGGCCCGCGCACGACCCCCTTGCGCTTCAATTCGGCGAGGCTCAGGCCAGCGCCTTTAAGGCGGTGATCCAGGTATTCCTCGATGTCCCGCCATGGGTAGTAGGCGCCGAGTCCCAGCTTGAGCGCGAGTTGACGCGCGATCCACCAGTTCGGCTTCTGGTCAGCCGGGGGAGCGACGACCGGCTGTCGCAACGCAATGAACGGTTCGCGGAAGGTCTCGACGTTGAGGTCGTCATAGCGCTCGAGGTAGGTAGCCTCGGGCAATACGACATCGGCCCAGCCCGCGATCTCGGATGGAATGACGTCCACGACGACGAGCAGGTCGAGCGCCTTGATCGCGCGGATCGTCTCTTCCTGGTTCGGCATCGAATGGATCAGGTTGGTCGCGTACACGAACCAGCCCTTGATCGGGTATGGCTCCCCGGAAATCGTCGCGTCGCGCAGTCCCGTGGTGATCGACTCCGTCGCGAACCTGAATCGTTGGTTCGGGTTGTCGGCCTTGCCGCGCTCGGACTTGGGATATGGCGGATACGGATACCCCGGCACGTCCATGCTCGACGGGTAGTAGAAGCCGCCCTTGCGGCCCCAGCTGCCAAGCAGCGCGTTCAGCAGCGCGATGGCACGGCTGCGCTGAGTATCGTCCCCGTACCAGGTTGCATGGCGACCGGGGTGCACCAGCGTTGCGGGGCGGTGGCGAGCCATCTCGCGTGCCGTTGCACGAATGGTCTCGGGCGGAATCCCGGTCTCGGGATATGCCCACTCCGGGGTGTACTGCGCAATTTCAGCCTTGAAGTAATCGAAACCGAAGCCGTACTTCGCGACGTAGTCCACGTCGTGGAGACCCTCGGTCACGATGACGTTCATCCACGCCAGCAGCAGGGCGAGGTCCGTGCCCGGCTTTACCGGCAGGTAGTGCTTGGCCTTGCTCGCGGCGATGGAGAAGCGCGGATCCGCGACGATGATCGTCGCGCCGCTGCCGACGGCCTCGGCGAACTCCTGCACCTGCGTGTTGTGCATGTTCTCGCCCAGATGCGAGCCGATCAGCACCAGGCAACGGGCGTTGCGGATGTCGGTACGTTCGGGCGAACCAATTTCTTCGCCAAACGTGAGGTTGAAGCCCACGTCGCGCGGGCCACGGCACTGCGCAAACGACGGGGCTGCAATATTGGTGATGCCGTAGGCCTTGAGCGTGTGCTTGAGGAACGTGCCGCCGATGCCGTGGCTGAACAGCGCGACCGCTTCCGGGCCGTATGTCGCCTTGATCTTCTGCATGCGATCGGCGATGAACCCGAGCGCCTCGTCCCAGGTCACTTCGACCCACTTTTCCTCGCCGCGCGCCTTGTGCCGCAGCAATGGCGCGCGCAGGCGGTCAGGATCGATGCTCGCGCCGATGCCGCCCGTGCCGCGCGGGCAGAGCCGGCCCTGGCACAATGGATCGTCCGGGTTGCCGACGATCTTCCACAATTGGCCATCGCGGACGTGCGCGAGGGCATTGCACTTCCAGAAGCAGATGTCGCAGAACGTGGGAACGGTGTGAACGCCGGCTGGCCCTGCAGGCATCGCGCCGCCCAGCGGCCGGGTCGAGGCGGCGGCCAGCGTGGCGGCCCCTGCGCCGAATCCGGCGATCTGGAGAAACCGCCGGCGCGAAATGCGATTCATGGCCTCGTTCCTGCACTGCACTAATTAGCATTTACTAATATAGACTAGCGGGACGTGGCGTTGAACGCCTCGGTAATAACACCTACGCGCGGCGCAGCGTCTCGGACATGCGCAATGCCACCACGAGGCCGGAGACGAACGTGAGCGCTGCGACAACCCACATGGCGGCCGCCAATCCGAACGCGTCGGCCGTGACGCCAGCGAGCAGCGCTCCCACTGCGTAGCCGAGGTCGCGCCAGAGCCGGTACACGCCGACAGACGAAGCCCGCCACGAGGGATGAGCGACGTCGCCGATCGCAGCGAGCAGCGTCGGGTAGACCATCGCCGTGCCGATGCCGAGCAGCGCGGCCCCACTCGCAAAACCTGTGAAGCCGTCCGCGAGCACGACCATCCCGATGCCGGCCGCTTGAACCCACATGCCTGTCGCGATCAGCCACTTGCGCCCGATCCGGTCGGACCAGGCGCCGGTCGCGAGCTGCGCGACTCCCCAGGTCGCCGGGTAGATCGCCGCGAGCATGCCGACCTGCTCGAGGTTCATCCGGGCGGCTACGAAGAACAGCGGAAACAAGCCCCACGCCATGCCGTCGTTGAGATTATTGACCAGGCCCGCCTGGCTGACGCTCGAAAGATTTCGGTCGGTGAGCGTCGTGCGCCAGAAGATCTCGCGCTGGTTGGGCGTCGCTTCGAGCGACAGCTCGCCGTGCAGCCGCGACTCATGCGCAACGTGATGCGTCGTCTCGCGCACCAGCAGGATCGACAGCAGCAGGCCCGCTGCGACGAATCCCACGCCGAGATAGAACGGCTCGGGACGCAAACCATGGTTTGCGGCGATGTATCCGGTAGCGAGCGCGCTGGCCGCGACGGCGAAATAGCCCGCGAACTCGTTGAGCCCCATGGCCAGTCCCCGATTCTTCGGGCCTGCCAGGTCAATCTTCATGATGACGGTCGTCGACCAGGTGAGCCCCTGGCTGACGCCGAGCAGCGCGTTGGCCGCGAGCACCCACGACCAGGTCGGCGCCCACATCAGCAGGAACGGCACCGGTACCGCGACGATCCAGCCGGCCACCAGCACGTGCTTGCGACCGAATCGGTCGGAGAGACGTCCTGCGAGGTAATTCGTCAGCGCCTTGGTGACGCCGAACACGACGATGAAAGACAGCACCGCCGTCTTCGCCACCAGGTGGAATTCCTGTTCGGCGATCGGCGGCAGGATGGATCGCTCCATACCGACCATCGCGCCAACGAAGGCGTTGACGACGACGAGCAGGGAGAACTGCGCCAGGTTCTCGCGTAAGCCGAGGCGGACCATCGATCGAATATTCGCCCTTGTGCGTGATTACTCAAGTGCGGGGGTTGCCGTGCCCCCGACGGCAGCCGGCAGCCAGTCCGTATATTAGGAAGTGTTCATATTTCCGCGGGCGTGCTACACAGAGCGTCAGGCCTGCCCGCATTCCCGGAGGAATCCACCCATGACGCGCAACACCTGCCCGACGACGCCGCACTCTCCCAGCCGGTCCCGACCAACGTCGTTCGCCCTGGGCCTGGTCTGCATAGGCTCGTTGCTCAACTCCGCCGTACAGTCCGCCGAGCCCGCTTTCATGTCAGGCGAATGGGGGCCCGCCGCCTGCGCGGCCTGGAACGCGGATCCCGTGCTGACCAAGGACCTCGTCGACAGCGGCTGGATCAAGAACGACAAGGGCCGCGGATTCAAAGTGCTGCAGGTCTACCGCTCGGACTGTGGCGATAAACCGACGGTCGAACTGCGCGTTGCGCTGCAGGATGGCAAGGCGCAATGCATCTATGGCGGGCCCTTGCAGACGGACAAGCTCGACAAGGGCGCGGACTACGTCATGCACGCGACCAGCAAACGGTGGCAGGAAATGGGCGCCGGCGAGTACGGCGCAATGAAGGCGATGATGCTCGGCCGCCTCTCGTTCAGCGGCCCGTACGGCGAGGCGATGGGAAACATGGGCCCGTTCGGCAACTTCCTGCTGCTTGCTGGCAAGGTGCCGGGCACGACCAGTTGCCCCTGACCGGGTGTCTCACCGCCGATAGTGTCGGCAGTGAACGGCAGGCACTTCTGCTGGACGGCTCAGGCCGGCTTCCCTGCCTCGAGTTCGGCGAGCCGCTGCTCGAGTGCAGTGAGCTTCTCGCGCGTCCGCCGCAACACCGCGCTCTGCACGTCGAATTCCTCGCGCGTCACGAGGTCGAGCCGCGTGAGCTGCGACTGCAGCACGCCCTTGAAGTTCTGCTCGAGGTCGCGCCGCAGCGCGCTCACGTTCTCGGGCACTGCGCCCGCGAGGCGGCGGGCCAGGTCGTCGATCAGTCGGGGGTCGAAAGCCATGGGGTGGGGAGAGTTTCGATTGCGGGGTCGCTAGTTTAGCGGCAGGCACGCGATCGGGGCGGCTGCCACGGCGTGAATCGGTGCAGCGCGGGCCGGTTGCGCTCCATCGTGGTGCACCATCGTGGGTCCCGCGGCCCGTATCACGGGACAGAGCCGCGGAAGAAGCGTGGCACGCTTCCTGCATTGAGGGTTTCCGACGTTTACGCGCGACAGCCGTCGCCGAGGGAGACCCGCGATGAAACTCATCACCGCCGTCATCAAGCCTTTCAAGCTCGATGAAGTGCGCCAGGCCATTGCCGACATCGGCGTGCAGGGCGTCACGGTGACCGAGGTGCAGGGCTTCGGCCGGCAGCGCGGACACACCGAGCTCTACCGTGGCGCGGAATACCGCGTCGACTTCCTGCCCAAGACCAAGATCGAGATTGCCGTCGACGACACGATCGTCGAGCAGGTGATCGAGGCCATTACCAACGTCGCCCGCACCGGCAAGATCGGCGACGGCAAGATCTTCGTGACCCAGCTCGCCCAGGCCGTGCGCATCCGCACGGGCGAGTCCGGCGCCGACGCCGTCTAGGTCCCGTTTCGAACCACACCCCCCCTGACCTGCTGCACAGACTCATCGACAGGAGAACACCAGTGAAGACCTTGACCGCCGCGCCAAGCCGCCCGTGGGCAGCCGCGCTCGCACTGGGCGCCATGCTCGCGCCCGCCCTGGGGCTGGCCCAGGACACGCCCGTGCCCGACAAGGGCGACACGGCCTGGATGATGACCTCGACGGTGCTGGTCATCCTCATGACGATCCCCGGCCTCGCGCTCTTCTACGCAGGCATGGTCCGCCAGAAGAACGTCCTGTCGCTGCTGATGCAGGTCTTCATGACGTTCTGCCTGATCTCCCTGCTGTGGGCGATCTATGGCTACAGCCTCGCCTTCACCAACGGCAACGACTTCATCGGCGGCTTCGACCGGTTGTTCCTGCAAGGACTCACGTCAGCTTCGGTGGCGGCGACGTTCAGCAAGGGCGTCTACATCCCCGAATACACCTGGTTCATCTTCCAGCTCACTTTCGCCTGCATCACGCCCTGCCTGATCGTCGGCGCGTTCGCCGAGCGCATCAAGTTCAGCGCTGTGCTGCTGTTCGTGGTGATCTGGTTCACCTTCGCCTACCTGCCGATGGCGCACATGGTCTGGTGGTGGGCCGGTCCGGACGCCTACACCGACGCTGCTGCCGGCGCGGCAGCTGCGGAAACTGCGGGCTTCCTGTTCCAGAAGGGCGCGCTCGACTTCGCCGGTGGCACGGTCGTGCACATCAATGCCGGTATCGCGGGCCTCGTCGGCGCGCTGATGATCGGCAAGCGCATCGGCTACGGCACCAGCGCCATGCCGCCGCACAACGTGCCGATGGTGATGATCGGCGCCTCGCTGCTGTGGGTTGGCTGGTTCGGCTTCAACGTGGGCTCGGGCCTCGAAGCCAACGGCTTCACCAGCATGGTGTTCGCGAACACGATCCTCGCCACGGCCGCTGCGGCGCTGGCCTGGTCCTTCGCCGAGTGGGTCCACCGCGGCACGCCGACGATGCTCGGTGCGGCCTCGGGTGCCGTCGCTGGCCTCGTCGCGATCACCCCGGCCTGCGGCTGGGTGGGTCCGATGGGCTCGATCGTGATCGGCATCGTCGCGGGCCTGCTGTGCCTGTTCGCGGTGGTCGGCCTCAAGTCGAAGCTCGGCTACGACGACTCGCTCGACGTGTTCGGTGTGCACTGCGTCGGTGGCATCGTGGGAGCGCTGCTGACGGCGGTGTTCTGCGATCCGGCGCTCGGCGGAACCGGCGTGTACGACTACGTCGCCAACGCCGTGGCCCCGTACGACATGGCCGCCCAGTTCAAGGCGCAGTCGTGGGGCGTGCTGACCGCCCTCGTCTGGTCGGGCCTGGTCGCGGCGATTGCGTTCAAGCTGATCGACCTGGTGCTGGGGTTGCGCGTGCCGGAAGAATCCGAGCGCGAAGGCCTCGACACGGTCTCGCACGGCGAGCGCGCGTACAACTGAGTCCCAAGGTGTCTGTGGCGGGCGGCCGGTTCC
>JBAVJR010000366.1:0-5742 GCA_049687855.1 Steroidobacteraceae bacterium
GGTATACCGCGAACGGCACGATGACGCCGGTCTTGGCCAGCAGCACGAGGCTGGTCGGCAGCGCTGCCAGGATCGCAACCCACGCGATGGCGCGCTGGCGCCGGCGCCAGCCGATGAACAGCATGGCAGCGGTCAGGATCGCCAGCACCAGGGCGCTGCCCGCGCCAGTCAGCACCTCGAACCGGGTCGTCGCCTCGACCAGCAGCGGGAACACGACCATGGCCGCCGCAAGGGCATAGGCCACGCCGCTTGGCATGAGTCCAAGTCGACCCGCGCGGTCGGCGAAGAAGATCCAGATCAGTCCGTATGCGAACGCCAGGGCGATGCCGACCTCCGGCGACAGCAGGCCCGCTTCCGTCATCGCACGCAGGAAGAATCCGCCGGCGAGAACGAGCAAGACCCGGCCGACCAGCGAGAGGACGGCGATCGGATCGTACGGGTCCCGCCTGGCCAAGCCAGGTGACCCGGAAATCGGCGGTGGTTGCTCAGGCACTCCGGCAAGAGCACCAGACGCGATGGTTGCAACAGCCGGGGGCAGCGCTTCGAGCACGTCGATCCGCTGCTGCAGCGATGCGACGGTCAACCGCAGTTGCTCGACGGTAGACTCGAGACGGGCGAGACGATCGCCCATGTTGTCACCCCGGGGATCACCGACCCCAGATTTGAATGCGCTTCCGGATTCGGCTCGCGGCCTGACTGCCCCTCGAAACTGTTGCGGCTGCCGGATGACAACAGCAAGCAGCGCAGCAATTCATGAGGGTTTGCGCGTAGCAAACGCTGCATTTCCGCGACCGCCGCGACCAGCGGACACGTGAAGGACGCAGCCCGCGCGGCCTGTCCGGGCGCGCCGCGCTGTGCGATGCTCGTGCCGCTCATGCCGCTGCTGAACCTTCTCAACGCCGAACTCGCGTTCGGCACACACCCACTCCTCGACCGCGCTGGCTTCAGTCTCGACGCCGGCGAGCGTGTCGGCCTGATCGGCCGCAATGGCACGGGCAAGTCGTCGCTGCTCGAAGTGATCGCGGGTCGCATCCCGCTCGACGACGGCGAGTACCAGCGAACCGCGGGACTGCGGATCGTTGCGGTCAGGCAGGAACCGGAACTGCCGGTCGCGCCCACCCTGCGCGAGTCGCTTGCGCTCCGGGCCGGGCTGGACGCGATCGAAGACGATCGTGTGCGCTGGCGTGCGGACGCGCGCATCGTCGAGTACCTGCATCGCTTCGGGCTGGAAGGCACGGCGACCACGGCGGGCCTCTCCGGCGGCGAACGCAAGCGTGCCGCGCTGGCGGGCGCGTTTGCCCTCGAGCCCGACGTGATGCTGCTGGACGAACCCACGAATCACCTCGACATCGACGGCATCGAACGGCTCGAGGACCTGCTCATCGCAGGCAGCCCGGCCGCCATCGTCGTCACGCACGACCGCTCGTTCCTCGATCGCGTCGCAACCCGCATCGTCGAGCTCGATCGCGGAATGCTGCGTTCGTACCCGGGGAACTACGCCGACTACGAGCGGCGCAAGGCGGAGCAACTGGCCGAGGAAGCCGTGCTCAACCGCAAGTTCGACAAGTTCTGGGCGCAGGAAGAAGTCTGGATTCGCAAGGGCGTCGAGGCACGACGCACGCGCAATGAAGGCCGCGTCAAGCGGCTGGAGCAATTGCGGCGCGAGCGCGATGCGCGGCGCGAGCGGCTGGGCAACGTGAAACTCAACGTGGATTCCGGCGAGCGCTCGGGCAAGCTGATCGCGGAATTGCGCAACGTCACCAAGGCCTTCGACGGCCGTGCCGTGGTGCGTGACCTCGATCTGCGCGTGATGCGCGGCGACCGCCTCGGACTCGTCGGCCCGAACGGCGCAGGCAAGTCGACGCTGCTCAGGCTCATCCTGGGCACGCTGGAGCCCGACTCGGGTGAAGTCCGGTTCGGCTCGCAGATCAGCGTTGCGTACTTCGACCAGCTGCGCGCGCAGCTCTACCTGGACGCCACGGTGGCGGGCACCGTCAGCCCCAACTCCGACTGGGTCGGCGAAGGCGAGCAGCGCCGGCACGTGATCAGTTATCTCGGCGATTTCCTGTTCCCGGCGCAGCGCGCCGACTCGCCGGTGCGCATGCTCTCCGGCGGCGAGCGCAACCGGCTGCTGCTGGCACGGCTCTTCGCACGGCCGGCGAACGTGCTGGTCATGGACGAACCCACCAACGACCTCGACATCGAATCGCTCGAGTTGCTGGAGCAGACGCTGCAGGACTACTCCGGCACGCTGCTGCTGGTGAGCCACGACCGTACCTTCCTCGACAACGTGGTGACGCAGGTGCTCGCGCCGCTGGGCGACGGCCGCTGGCGCGAATACGTGGGCGGCTACAGCGACTGGCTGCGGCAACGGCCCGAGGCGAAGCCCCCGACTCAACCCTCTCTCACCAGGGCGGGCACGGCGGCGAAGAAGACGCCGGTCAAGATGAGCTACAAGGAAACGCGGGAGCTGGAGCAGCTGCCGCTGCAGATCGAGGCGCTCGAAGCCGAACAGCGCGCATTGGCCGAGGCGATGGGCGGGCCCGAATACCACAGGCGCAGCGGCGAGCAGATGCGCAAGGACGCGGCTCGCGCGACGGAAATCGAGCGGGCGCTCGAGGTGGCGTTCGAACGGTGGGCCGAACTCGACGCGAAGAAGGCTGCCAGCGGCCGCGGATGAGCCGGCCGCCGGGTGCTGGCGCGGGTCGTCGTCAGTGCGGCATCGTCAGTGCTGCAGCCACTGCAGCTGCCAGAGATCCTTGCCGGTCGCCATGAGAATGGGACGCAGCGCGAGCTGCCCGGACTTGCCGAGGCTGCGCTCCAGGTAGCGCAACTCAGCGATCTGCGCCTTCAGCTCTTCGTCGAACGGCGGCTCTTCGAAGCCGCTCTCCCGCAGCATCAGCACGCCCTTGGCGCGCAAGGCGAGTTCGCAGTGCAGGCGCAGGTAGCACAGCATGTCCGCGAGGACCGGGCCGTCGAACTTGTCCTGCAGCGAGTGCACGTAGCGCCCGGCGTGCGAGTCTAGGAACTCGCCCGCGTTAATCGTCTCGATCAGCTGCACGTCGGAGTCGAGGTCCGACTCGAGCCAGTCCCGCAGCGCCTTTTCGCTGTTCTCGAACGCGAAGTAGATGAGCGGCGGCAGCAGCATGAGCACGCCCAGGGTCGCGAAGACCGGGCGGACCAGGAGCGTGTTGTAGACCCCGTGCAGGATCACGGCGCCGACCAGGCCGGGCAGGAAGACGCGCAGCCACTTGTCGGGGTAGCGCTCGGCCTGCGAAACCGCGACGATGGCGAAGACCGCGGTGGCGCCACCGTGCATGATTGCCGTGCCGAAGCCGCGGATGACCTGTACCGCGGGATGCGTTTCGGGCCGCATCATCAGGAAATACAGGTTCTCGAACAGGGCGAATCCCGTGCCCACGGCGAAGCCGTAGATCGCGGCATCCACCAGCATGCCGACGCGGCGGGTGCGGATCAGGTAGACGATCAGCGCGGCCTTGAGCGACTCCTCGAGCCACGGCGAGATCCAGCGCGAATACGGCACGTAGCCGATGTCGATGCGATCGAGCAGGAAGCCGTTGATCCAGTAGCCGGCAAACGCGGCGAGCATGCCAGCCGCGGCGGCGATGATGATCGCCTTCGCGCGCACGACCTTGAAGCTGTCGAAATAGATCAGGGCGCCCAGGAACACGAGCACGGGCAGCAGCGCCATGGTGCCGCGCAGGACCCATTGCAGGATCATGCGTGGCGCCCCCGAGCCGTGGAACGCGCCTCAGAGCACCTTGAGCGACAGCATGAACTCGTCCTCACCCTTCCCGTCACCCTCGAAGCCTCGCGCATACCCCAGGGACAGCATCATCGGCAGTCGGTTGAGGACGTGCAACTGCAGGTCGAACTGCAGGCCGGCATTGAAGGCCTCGACCTTGTCTCGAGGGGAGTCCGGATTGGTCACGAGCGCAGTGGTGAAGAGGGCCGGCCGGATCCAGCTGCCATAGAACCCTGGGCTGCCCAGGGCCTCGAACCGGATCGGAGGCAGATTCAGTTCGAGCATGCCTTTCACGAAGGTCCGGCCGTTCAACGCATCGATCTCGAACCCCGGCATGCTGAGCATGTCCCGGTAGCGCTTGGCCTCTCCATTGTCGACGTAGTTGTTGCGGAACCCACCGAAATACGCATTGGACAGGGGGTCTTCGACGTTGCCCGACGCCACGCCGGCGCCCGTGCGAATCCAGAGCGACGTGTGGTCGAAGGGTAGCGGCCAGCCGATGTCGAACTTGCCGAACACGCTCGGCGTGATGTCGCTTTGGGCATGGTAGGCGTGGGCCAGCAGCGACCACAGGACGCCCGTTTCGTCGTCGACGCTGCCGACCGACGACCGCGGGAACTTGTAGACGAGCCCGATCTCGGCCTCGCCAAGCTGGTCGGAGGGCGAAGGAATGTTCTGGAAGCCAGGCAGAGCATCGAGGTCACCGAAATAGGCGACCTTGGCGACGAGACTCAGGGTTTCGGGGACCTCGTAGATCAGGGGCCGCTCATAGGCAACGAAACCGCTGTAGCCCTCGCGACTGCGCTTGGTGGGGCCGAACAGGTCGTAGAAATCGCCCGCATTCCAGCGCAGACCCGCAGTCCACAAGTAGTGCTTCAGGATCAGGGACGCGTGCAACTGCTCCTTGGACGCCAGGTCTTCGTCCGGGCTGTAGCTCACGGTGAGGTTGAGGTTGTCGAATCCGATCGGGTCGCTGAACCGCGCGAAGACGCCCAGTGCCACGGAGTCCTTGTAGCCCTCGATGATCGGAACGATCGATTCGCGCGAGATCTCCCGCAGCGGGTAGTACGGCGCGTCGCGACGGACGTTCGCCTGGTAGTCCACCTGGCTCGGCGGACCGGCGCCCCACTGCTGCACGACGGGGTGTGTCGTGGCGATCGCCTCGCCGAGAAAGCGGATCGCGCTCAGGTCTTCGGTGGGCTGGGGCTCGATCGTCGCCGGCACGAACCCTTCGGCCGCGTAGTGGAAGATGATCAGGCGCTTGTCGTCGAGCGGCATCGGCCTGAAGAAACCGATTTCCGCGTTGCTCAGCGCCTCGAGTTTTTCCGTGGCGAGATCGTACCGATAGATGTTGGAGACGCCCGTGTAGTACGAGCTGCCGTACAGGAAGCGTCCGTCGGGTGAGAACGTGAAGCCTTCCGGCAGTGCCGTGCCGACTTCGAATTTATGCAGTGGCGTCGGGTCGCCGGCCACCAGGCCTGCGGCGCTCATCACGCGCAGTTGCATCACCTGCACACCCGAGCGCTCGCCGTCCGGCCCCGCCATCGACAGGGACACGAGCTTGCCATCCGGCGAGACGTCGAGGTCGAACGGCACCTCGCCGAACGGGTAGACGTGGAGGGTCTGCCATTCCTTGTAGGGATACGGGATGCGCACGATCATCACGAAGCCGTTGTTGGTGCGCAGGCCCCAGAGCGAACGGTCCGCGGGGTTGTAGGCGAGGTCGCCGATGCGTGCGGCGGCGAACAGCTCGCGCGTCTCGCCGGTCTTGAGGTCGTATTCGTTGAGATTGCGGTAGGTGAGGTTGTCGGTCGTGTAGAAAAGCTTCTCGCCCCGCGGATCGTAGGCGAGCGACGAAACACGATACGAAACGGCGCCTTCGATCTCCGCGAGCTCGGTGACTGCGCCGGTCGCCACGTCGATGCTGACCAGATGCGGCACGCGGCCTGCATAGCGGACCGCGGCATACAGCCTGG
>JBAVJR010000367.1:0-3634 GCA_049687855.1 Steroidobacteraceae bacterium
GGCCATGCCGAGGCGGAAATCCCGCCGCAGGTGCGCATGGGCGTCGCGCGCGGGCCCGAACAGTTCCGGCAGAAGGCCGAGCAGGCGGTCGCAGGCGGCGCCGACCTGCTCAAGCTCATCGCATCCGGCGCCGTGCTCGCGTTCGGCGGCGTGCCGGGTGAGCGCGAAATGATGCCCGAGGAGATCAAGGCGGTCGTCGACGTGGCCCACGCGCACGGCATCAAGGTGGCAGCGCACGCGCACGGCGCGCAGTCGATCAAGGACGCGATCCTCGCCGGCGCCGACACGATCGAACACGCTTCGCTGATCGACGACGAAGACATCCGGCTCGCGCAGGAGCATGGCACCGCGCTGTCGATGGACGTCTACAACGGCGACTGGATCGACACCGTCGGCCGTGAAGAAAAGTGGCCGGAGGAATTCCTGCGCAAGAACGTCGAGACGACCGAAGCGCAGCGGCAGGGCTTCACCAGGGCGCACGCCGCGGGCGTCGACATCGTCTACGGCACCGACGCGGCCGTGTATCCGCACGGGCTCAATGCGCGCCAGTTCCCGATCATGGTCCAGCGTGGCATGACGCCGATGGAGGCCATCCAGTCGGCGACTTCGCTGGCAGCGCGGCACATGGGATGGGCCGACAGGATCGGCAGCCTGCAGCCTGGCCGTTTCGGCGACCTCATCGCGGTCACGGGCGATCCGCTTGCGGACATCACCCGGTTGCAGGACGTTGCGGTCGTGATCAAGGGCGGACTCGCCTTCAAGCTGCCGGCGGAGTGAAGCAGTGGTGGTCGGGATGGTCCCGGACGACCTGTCCGCGCCCGCCGAGACCGGCAGCGTGCGGCGGCTCGCGCCGAACCTGCAGCGGCTCGTCGCCCCCAATCCCGGCCCGCTGACCGGACCGGGCACGAACACCTACGTCGCCGGTCGCGGCCCGCATTACCTGGTGATCGATCCCGGCCCTGCCGACACGACGCACCTGGACCGCATCCTCGCTGCGACGAACGCCCGCATCAGCCACGTGCTCTGCACGCATTCGCACCCGGATCATTCGCCCGGTGCGGCCGCACTCAAGGCGCTCACGCAGGCCGTGGTGCTGGGGCAGCCGGCCCCGCGCGACGATCACCAGGACGAGTCGTACCGTCCTGACGCAACGCTCGCAGAAGGCGACGTCATCGAGGCGCCAGGCGCGAGGGTACGTGCGCTCCATACGCCTGGGCACGCCTCCAACCACGTCTGCCTGCTGTTCGAACCGGAGGGCTGGTTGCTGACCGGCGACCACCTGATGAGCGGCTCGACCGTGGTCATCCTGCCGCCGGACGGTTCGATGCGCCTGTACCTCGAATCGCTGCGCCGCCTGCGTACGCTGTCCCTCACGGCATTGCTGCCGGGGCACGGCGCGGTGATGCCGGATCCGCTCGGCGAGATCGATCGCGTGATCGCACATCGGCTGCAGCGCGAAGGCAAAGTGGTGAACGGCCTGCTGCAACTCGGTGGCACCGCCACGGTCGGCGAGCTGGTGCCGATCGTGTATGCCGACACGCCGGTCGCCCTGCATCCGCTGGCGCGGTATTCGCTGCTCGCTCATCTGCAGAAGCTGCTCGAGGAACGGCGCGTCGCGCAGGACGGCGAACGCTGGACATGGCTCGCGGCGTGAGCCGGGCGGCGCCGGCCGGACGCCGGCTGCGGCGCATCGAACTCGGCCACGCGAGCGTCCGGCTCGGCCGGCACTGGGCCTTGCGCGATGTTTCGCTCGATGTCCGTGCCGGTGAGCACTGGTTGCTGCTCGGGCCGAATGGCGCCGGCAAGACCGTACTGCTCAAGCTGCTGCGCGGCGACGTGTGGCCGACGCCGACGGGGCGCGAAACCCGCCGCTACCACCTGCGCGATGGCGAAGTGCTCGAGCAGCCGCTGTTTGCGGCTGGCCGCATCGCTTACCTCGGTCCCGAGCGGCAGGATCGTTACGTGCGCCACGAATCCACGCTCGATGTCGCACAGGTCGTGCTCACGGGGTACGACGATTCCGACTATCCGCTGCAGTCCGCGACGCGCGCTCAACAGCGGCGCATCCGGCAGGTGCTGCAGCAGGTGGGCCTGGCCGGCTATGCGTCGCGGGCATTCCTGTCGCTGTCGTACGGCCAGCGCCGCCGCGTGCTGCTTGCGCGCGCAGTGGTGCGCGAACCGGACTTGCTGCTGCTGGATGAAGTGTTGAATGGCCTCGACCCCAAAGGGCGCGCGGCATTCCTGCGTGCCCTGCGGCTGGCGTCGTCACCGCGGACGGCGTGGATACTGACGAGTCACCGGCGCGGCGACGCGCCCGCGAATCTCACCCACATCGTGCGCATTGCCCACGGCGGCATCGAAAGCATCACGGACCTGCGTGCCGGCGCCGTCGATTCGTCCGCGTGGCGGCTCGAGGCGCGGGCAGGGATCGCGCCGGCATCGAAGCGCAAGGCGCAACGTGCGAATGCCGGCGCAAGCAGGACTCGCTCGGCGCAGCCGCTGCTGCGACTGCAGCGGGCTGCGGTGTATCGCGATGAGCGACTGGTGTCAGGCAGGTTCGACTGGACGCTGGAGCGCGGTCAGCACTGGTGCCTGCGAGGCGCGAACGGAGCCGGTAAGTCCACGTTCATCGCCATGCTCTACGGCGACCTCTGGCCCGCGCACGGCGGCAGGCGCGAGCGTCAGTGGCCCGCGACCGACGACTGGAAGGCGAGGGTCGGGCTCGTGTCACCGGAGCTGCAGGCGCGGTATGCCGCGACGCGGTGCACCGTCGAGCAGATCGTTGCATCCGGGTTTCATGCCAGCATCGGATTGAACGCGCGGCCGACGCTGGCGGAACTCCGATGCGTGCGGCGTGAACTGCGCGCGTGGGGACTGGCGGACCTGGCGACGCGTCAGGCGCGCGAGTTGTCTTACGGCCAGCTGCGTCTGGCATTGGTTGCACGCGCGTTCGTGCGTCCACGCGGCCTGTGGCTGCTCGACGAGCCGTTCGACGGCCTCGACACCGAGGCGCGGCAGCGGCTGCGCACGAGGCTGGACGGAGCGGTCAGCCGTGGCGCGACCGTGGTGATGGCCACCCATCACGAGGAGGACGTGCCGGGTTACGTGACTCGCGTGCTGCAACTGCGGCGCGGCCGCGCGCCGGTCATCACGAACCGGTGAGCACACGGCCGCACCGACTGCGTGGCGATGCCGGGCCTCAGAGTGGAAGCACCGCCTCGCAGACGATCACGGCGTCGCCGGTCACGCGCACGCCGGTGGCGCGCTTGCCGCTGCAGGCCACCGTGACTTCGACGCGGCCCGGCCGATCGACGAAGCGGCCCTGCAGCCCCACGAACGACGCCTTGCCTTCCGCCGGAGCCAGCAGCCCGTTGTGCAGCAGGTACACGCCGAGCATGCCGTGCGCGTTGCCGCTGACCGGATCCTCGGGCACGCCGATGACCGGGCAGAACATGCGCGACTCGGTGGTCGTCGGGTCGGAGCCTGGCTTGACCGCGAAGACGAAGAAGCCATCCGCGCCCACGTGCGACGTGAGGTGAATCAACTGGTCCATCTGCGGCTGCAGCGAGTCGAGCGTGTCGGGCGACTGCAGGCCGATCAGCAGGCGTGAATTCGCCGTGCTCATCACCTGCAC
>JBAVJR010000368.1:0-4415 GCA_049687855.1 Steroidobacteraceae bacterium
CCTTCGCCCTGTGCTCGCTTGGCGCACTGCAGGTCTCGCACGCCGCGGTTTCCTCGCCGCCTCCGGAAGACCTCAGCGACATCAAGGCGAAGATGAACGCCGCGCAGAGCGGCGACCCGGAGAAGAAGCCGGGCGCGCTCGTCTATCGCGAGCACTGCTCGCAATGCCACGAAGGCCAGGCGCCAAAGGCTCCGGTCAAGGTCTTCCTCAACATGATGTCGCCGGAGGCGATCTACGACGCGCTGTCGCTCGGGATCATGCGGCCGATGGCAGTCAAGCTGAACGACGAGCAGCTGCATCACGTGGCCGAGTACCTGTCGGGGAGCCCGGTCGGCATGCCGAGGACGCCGGTCGCAGCGACCTGCAGCGGTGACACCGCGAATTTTGACCGCGCGAAAGTGCCGACGATCCAGGGCTGGGGCCAGACGCCGGACAACGATCATTTCGTCGCCGCGGATGTCGCGAAGCTTGCGGCCACCGACGTACCGAAGCTCAAGCTCAAGTGGGCCGTGGCGTTCCCGAACACGGTGCGCATGCGTTCGCGCCCGACGTTCGCGTACGGCGCCCTCTACACGGGCTCGCAGGATGGCACGGTTTACGCGCTGGATGCGCAGACCGGCTGCATTCGCTGGACGTTCAAGACGACGGCGGAGGTGCGCACACCGGTCATGGTGCAGTCGACCGCCGACACGGGCAGTGCGACACCGCTGGCCTTCTTTGGCGACCTGATCGGCCGCGTGTATGCCGTCGATGCGTTCACGGGCAGGGAAATCTGGCGCGTGAAGGCGGACGAACACCCGAGCGCGACCATCACGGGTTCACCCGTCTATCACAAGGGTGCGTTGTACGTGCCGGTATCGTCGCTCGAGGAAGCGATGGCCGACCCGAAGTACCCGTGCTGCACGTTCCGCGGCAGCATGCTCGCGCTCGACGCCAGCACGGGCAAGCAGTTGTGGAAGACGTACACGATCAACGAGAAGCCGAAGAAAGTCGGCAAGTCGAAGGCAGGCACGCCGGTATGGTCGCCCTCCGGCGCCGCGATCTGGAACACGCCGACGCTCGACGCGAAGCGCGGCGTGCTTTACGCCGGCACGGGTAACAACTACACGGGCCCCGCGAACGATCGCAGCAATGCCGTGATCGCCTTCGACCTGGAAACAGGCAGGATTCGCTGGTCGTGGCAGGTGGTGCCGGGCGACGCATGGAACGTCGGCTGCATGATCGGGCTCGACACATGTCCCGAGCCGGCCGGTCCGGACTTCGACATCGGCTCCGGCACGATGCTCGTCAAGCTGCCGGACGGCTCGGATCGAATCTTCGTCGGCCTGAAGAGTGGCCAGGCGCTCGCACTCGATCCAGACGATCCGCAGCAGGGAATGTTGTGGACGAACCGCGTCGGCCGCGGCTCGATCCAGGGCGGCATCCAGTTCGGCATGGCCTACGACGGCAAGCGACTGTACGTGCCGATCGCCGACATGCAGAACGCGATGGACAAGTCATCTGCAGAGCGTGAGAAAGAGGCGGGACCTTCGCGACCGGGCCTGTATGCGCTCGACCCCGTGACAGGCAGGTTGTTGTGGAAGACGCCTGCCGACGACGTGTGCTACGGCAGGCAGTATTGCGATCCGGGCATCCTCGCGTCCATCGTCGCGATTCCGGGCGCGATCTTCGCAGGCCACATGGACGGTCGCGTGCGGGCGTACGACACCGAAGACGGCAAGGTGCTGTGGAGCTTCGACACCTCGCAGCCGCTGCCGACGCTGTCCGGGAAGCCTGGGCAGGGCGGCTCGATCGGGGGCGGCGGCCCGGTCGTGCACGACGGCATGGTGTACGTGAACTCCGGCTACGGCGCGTACTTCCACATGGCCGGCAACGTGCTGGCGGCGTTCTCCGTGAACGGCCAATGAACAGCCAATGAACGACAAGTGACCAGGCGAAGTCCTCCGCGCTGAACGAAGGCGCCAGACGCGGTCACTTCCGTCACGACACCGGTCAGGGCGCGGTATTGCCCTTTCATCGCGCGCCGGCAAACCCACGGGATTCAAGCTCGCGATGGGCCATCCCCGGGAATGGACTCGCCGGGGAGCCGGAGCAGGTCATGACACTGATCGAACGCATTCAACGTCACTGCCTCCGTACAGCGGTAGCGCTTGCCGTCGCGATTGCCGCTGGCATCTGGCTGCCCAGCGCCCCCGCCATCGCCGAACCGGCCGGTGCGCCGACTGACCAGGGCGTTGCAACCGCGGAAACTGGGGCGGCGGATGCCCTGCGGGAGCGGTACGCGGCATTGCGCCCGCAGCTCGAACAGAGCCCGTTCCAGCGACCCCTGTATCTTGAATCTGCGGCAGGGCCCAACTCAGCGCAGGGGGACGTCTTCGCGCTGGTGGATCACCCCCTCGCCAGCATCACGGGCTCACTGACCAACCCGGACAACTGGTGCGACGTGCTGCTCCTCCACCCCAACGTGAAGTTCTGTCGCACCGATTCGCACGGCGAGCGTGCCGTACTGCGTGTCGCCATGGCGACGAAGCGGGATCAGACGCTCGAGAACGCCCACGCGGTGGAGTTCAACTGCAGCGTCGCGGCGCCGCTGGCCGATTACACGGAAGCTGAGCTGCTCGCGGCGCACGGACCGTTCGGAACACGGGACTATCGCATTGCGCTGCAAGCGGTGGCGCTCGAGAACGGGCAGACATTCCTGCACCTGCAGTATTCTTTCGGCTATGGCTTCCAGGCACGCGTCGCGATGGGGCTCTACCTGGCCACCTCCGGCAGCGGCAAGGTGGGTTTCACGATGGACAAGCCCAGCGGTGACCGGACACCGCAACCGGTGCGCGGAATCCGCGGCGCGGTCGAACGCAACGTCATGCGTTACTTCCTCGCCGTCGAGGCACACGTCGCCGCCCTCGCCGCACCGGAACCCGAACGGTTCGAGCGCAGCCTCGAACTCTGGTTCGACGCGACCGAGGCCTATGCCACCCAGCTGCACGAAATGGATCGCGCTGCGTACCTGTCCATGAAGCGGAAGGAACATCAACGGCAGCAGGCGCTCGACCAGCCGATCATTCCGTAGCACGACCCTGGCAAGGCACGCCAGGGCTGCCGGACACGTGGACGCGGTATTCGGTCATGACGGTACACAACAGCGAAATTGCAGATCTGTTCGAGCAGCTCGCCGACCTGCTCGAGATCCGCGAGGACAATCCCTTCCGCATCCGCGCCTATCGCAATGCGGCGAGGGTGATCCGCGGCCATGCGCGCAGCATGGCCGAACTCGTCGACGCAGGCGCTGACCTGGCCGAACTACCCGGGATCGGCGCCGACCTCGCCGGCAAGATCGCCACGATCGTGCACACCGGCAAGCTGCCGCTGCTCGACCAGCTGCGCGCCAAGGTACCGCGGCCCCTCGTCGAGATGACCCGCATCGAAGGCCTGGGCCCGAAGCGGGCCAAGGCCCTCTATCGGGCCCTCAGGATCCGCAGCCTGGAGGACCTGCAACGGGCCGCACGCAGCGGACGCATCCGCGAGATCAAGGGCTTCGGCGCAAGGACCGAACAACTGATCGGCCAGCGTGCGGCGCGCATCGCGTCGACGGAGCGACGAATCAAGCTGGCCGACGCCGATGACATCGTCAGGCCGCTGGTGGCACGCCTCCGGTCGGTGGATGGCGTCAAGACCGTCGAGGTCGCGGGCAGCTACCGGCGGCGGCGCGACACGGTAGGCGACCTCGACCTGGTGGTCGGTGCCGGCCGCAACGTCTCCGGGGTCATGGATGCGTTCGCGGGCTATGAGGATGTGGTCGAGGTGCTGGCCAAGGGGTCGACGCGCGGCACCGTGCGCCTGCGCAACGGAGTGCAGGTGGATGTACGCGTCGTGGCCCCGGCAAGCTTCGGCGCCGCGCTGTATTACTTCACCGGCTCCAAGGCGCACAACATCGCCGTGCGCAAGCTCGCGATCGCCAGGGGCCTCAAGCTGAACGAATACGGCCTCTTCAGGGGTGACCGCCGCGTGGGCGGACGCACCGAACAAGACGTCTTCGATGCCGTCGACCTGCCGTTCATTCCACCCGAGCTGCGTGAAGACCGCGGTGAAATCGAGGCTGCGCGCCAGAAGCGGCTGCCTGCCCTGGTCGAAATCGACGACATCCGCGGCGACCTGCACTGCCACACGAAGGCGACCGATGGTCGCGACACACTGGAGGCGATGGCCCGGGCGGCGGCGGCGCGAGGCTACGAATACGTCTCCGCGAACGACCACACCAGGCGGGTCAGCATCGCGCATGGCCTGGACCGGCGTCGCCTGTTGCAGCAGGTGCGTGCGATCGACAAGCTGAATGCGAAGCTGCAGGGCATCGTGGTGCTCAAGTCCGCCGAGGTGGACATCCTCGACGACGGCTCGCTGGACCTGCCCGACAG
>JBAVJR010000369.1:0-2584 GCA_049687855.1 Steroidobacteraceae bacterium
TCACCTTCGACTCCGCCGGCGTCGTCTACACGCTCACCGGCTTCAACGGCGCCGAGGATTCCTCGCTGCAGCCCGACCCGACCAACGCCATCAACACGGTGGTCAGGGTCAATCGCGCGGCGGATGCCGCGACATTTGCCGGGACCATCGTGTCCACGGGGCCGAGCCTGACGGCCGGTACGCTCCCGTTCAGCGCAACAGACACGCGGATGACGGTGCGGGTCTACTCGCCCGCCGCGGGCATCACGGTAAGACTCAAGGTGGAAGACGCGGCCAATCCCAGCCGTTCAGTGGAGACCGAGGCGGTCACCACGGTCGCCAGCGCCTGGGAGACGCTGACCTTCGACTTCGCCAACCCGGTCAGTGGCACGCCCGCGCTCAACCTGAGCTACAACTACAACCGGCTGATCATCTTCTTCAACTTCGGGGTGGACGGCGCCACGGCCGGCGCGCAGACCTACTACTTCGACGACGTGACGTTCGTGAGCGGCGGGTCGTCCGGCAGCACGGGCACCTGCGCGGCGCCCAGTTGCACGGACTTCTCCGCGGGAGGTATTGCCTTTGCGCCGTTCGAGAACCAGGGCGGCGGCACCGTGGAGCTCGCCAAGGATCCGAACGACGCCGCCAACGACGTGGTGAAGTTCGTCAAGAAGCCGGGCGACCGCGAGTTCTTCGGCACGACCATCACGGGCCTCGCCGGTCCGGCGACGCTCACGGCGACGGACAAGACCGTCACGCTGCGCGTGTACTCGCCGGCGGCGGGCACGAACTTCCTGTTCAAGCTGGAAGGCGGACCGGGCGGTGCGGTGGTGGAAGACGACGTGGTGACGACCCTGGCCGGAGCCTGGGAAAACCTGTCCTTCGACCTGTCCACGGGTGCGACCGGCACCTACGCCACGGTCGTGGTCTTCCCGAACGGCAGGAGCACGGTCACCGCCGACAAGACCATGTACATCGACGAACTGAAGTTCCCCTCGTCCACGCCATGACGACTCAAATCAGTTGCTTCGGGAGACCGCTGTGAATACCAACGCTCTCAGTCGATCCCTGGCGGTCGCCTCGCTGCTGCTTGCCGCCCCGGCGCTGGCGGAACGGTACGGCCCAGTCAGGTTCAACTGAACCGAATCCAATAGCTGGCCTCCCGCCCCGATGCCTCGACGGCATCAGGGCGGGGCGTCCCGCGCGCACTCTCGCTTCCCGCCGCGTAAGTGGGAATGGAGCAAGGCGGCAGTTCCACGGCAGGGCTGCGTGCGGACTTCGAGTCGACGGCCGGCTGAACAGATACCTGCGGGCGGGGGAAAAGTGGAAGCAACAACGGTCTATACGGTCAGGACGGCGCTGATCGTCGCGCTGGGCGGTTTTCTCATGGGGTTCGACGTCTCGGTCATTTCCGGGGTCGTGCCTTTCATCGAGACCGAGCTGCAACTCTCGAAGATCCAGCTCGGTTGGGCAGTCGCTTCGCTGACCCTCACCGCGACGCTCGCGATGATGGTGGCGGGTCCGCTCAGCGATCGCATGGGGCGCCTGCCGGTGCTGAAGATCGCGGCCGTGCTGTTCGCGCTGTCGGCCGTCGCTTCGGCCGTCGCGCCGGATTTCCTCACGCTGGTCATCGCGCGACTCCTGGGAGGGCTCGGCGTCGGCGCCGCCCTCATCATCGCGCCGATGTACATCGCGGAGCTTGCGCCGGCACACCTGCGTGGACGCATGGTCTCGTTCAACCAGCTCAACATCGTGATCGGCATCTCCGCCGCGTTCTTCAGCAACTACCTGATCCTGAGCCTCGGCGACAGCGACCAGGCGTGGGTCCAGCAACTCGGCCTGGCCCGCTGGAACTGGCGCTGGATGCTGGGCATCGAAGCTGCGCCTTCGATTCTCTATTTGGTTGCGCTGTACACGGTGCCGGAAAGCCCGCGCTGGCTGGCGATGCACGGCAAGGACGCAGCGGCGCGCGAGGTGCTCGTCAAGGCGATCGGTCCTGCACAGGCGGACATCGAACTGCGCGCAGTCAAGGAAGCGCTGGCCACGCACGAAGAGGAGGCCTCGCTGGGCGAACTGTTCCGCCCGACCATGCGGCGCGTGCTGACGCTCGGCATTCTGGTCGCGGTGCTGCAGCAGATCACGGGCATCAACGCAGTGTTCTTCTACGCGCCGATGATCTTTCAGCAGTCCGGCGTCGGGACCGACGCTGCATTCATGCAGGCGATCTTCGTCGGCCTGATCAACCTGGTCTTCACCGTGCTGGCGATCAGCCTGATCGATCGTCTCGGTCGCCGGCCTTTGCTGATCGCCGGACTGGCGGGCATTGCCGCGAGCATGCTGCTGCTCTCGTATGGATTCGGCTCGGCCAGCTACACCATTCGTGACGACGACGTGGCGGGTCTGTCGCAGAAGATCGATGCGACGGCGCTCGCACCACTGGTCGGCCAGACGTTCACCAGCGACACCGCGTTCCGGACGGCAGCCGTCGCGGCGCTGGGCGGCGCCTCCTACAAGGCGCACGAGGCCGACTTGTTGACCGCAGCGATCAGCATCAATCCCGCGCTCATCCTGATCGGCATCCTGGCCTTCGTCGCCAGCTTCGCCA